>JAFYWX010000047.1 GCA_017546445.1 Akkermansia sp.
AGCCCCCGCCAAATCGCCATTTGGCGCATGAAGAGGGGCTGGCTTTAGCGAGCTGGAACAGCTCGTCGTTGCTGCGGTGTAAACGCAGCAATTTAGACCACTTTTAAGTGGATTTAGATGCCTCGTAAGAGGCAATTTCATCTGCCAAAGGCAGATTTCGATGCTGCTCATCAAGAGCTGCAATGCAGGTGAAATAAGTTCCTGCGGGCCATAGGCCCGCACTATCTCTAAACAACTTGCATTGCAGGGCAGAATGCCCTGCAGAGAAATTGCGGGCAGAGACCCGCAATGAAATCCGCCACTATCGTGACGGTCTAAATCCGGTTATCACCGGTCTAAATTGCCCGGCTTCTGCCGGGCAGTGTTTCAGCCCCCGCCAAATCGCCACTTTGGCGGGCGCGGGTTTGTGGAGCTGCAATAAGAATCCCCCGCCGTATGGGAACCGGCGGGGGATGATAAAGAGCGTTGCGGTGTGGCTTAGTTGGCCACGATGTTCACGAGGCGGCCGGGGACCACGATGACCTTGCGGACGGTCTTGCCGGTGGTGAACTCGAGCACGCGGGGCAGGGTGAGGGCGGTGGCCTCAAGCTCCTCCTTGGAAGCATCGGCGGCCACGGTCATCTTGTCGCGCAGCTTGCCGTTCACCTGCACCACGATTTCTTTGGTGTTTTCCACCAGATATTCGGGGTTGAAGGTGGGCCAGGGCTGCTGGCAGAGCTGGCAGGCGGGCAGGGTGGTGAACTGCTGGCGCAGGATGCTGTAGAGCTCCTCGGTGATGTGGGGAGCGTAGGGGTTGAGCACCTGGAGCAGGTTCACGTAGTCGGCCACGCACACGGTCTCAGCGCTGGTCATGGCGTTCACGCATTCCATCATCTTGGAGATACCGGTGTTGAAGCTCATGGCCTCGATGTCCTCGGTCACCTTCTTGATGGTCTTGTGAGCCTCCTTGCGCACGGGGGTGACGGCGCCGGTGTCCTCACCGGTAATCTTGGTGCCAAGCACCCATTCGCCCTCCTGGTTCTCCACCATGGCGAGGCGCCACACGCGGGCCAGGAAGCGGCTGATGCCTTCCACACCCTTGGTCTGCCAGGGCTTCACTTCCTTGAGCGGGCCCATGAACATTTCGTACATGCGCAGGGAGTCTGCGCCGTAAGCCTTCACGATATCGTCCGGGTTCACCACGTTGCCGCGGCTCTTGGACATCTTCTGGCTGTCCTCACCCAGGATGAGGCCCTGGTTCACGAGCTTGTTGAAGGGCTCGTTGGTGCTGACCAGACCGTAATCGTAGAGTACCTTATGCCAGAAACGGGCATAGAGCAGGTGGAGTACGGCATGCTCGGTGCCGCCCACGTAGAGGTCCACACCGCCGGGGTTGTTGCCACCCATCCAGTACTGCTCCACAGCGGGGTCAACGAAGGCGTTGTCGTTGGTGGGGTCGAGGTAGCGCAGGTAGTACCAGCAGGAGCCGGCCCACTGGGGCATGGTGTTGGTTTCGCGGGTGAAGGTATCGGAGTACTGAATCCACTTGGTGGCCTTCACGAGCGGGCCGCGGGGGTCGCCACTGGGCTTGAAGTCCTCCATTTCGGGCTGGAGCAGGGGCAGCTCGCTTTCGGGGATGGCGTAGTGGTTGCCGTCCTCGCTGTTCCAGACGATGGGGAAGGGTTCGCCCCAGTAACGCTGGCGGCTGAACAACCAGTCTCGGAGCTTGTAGTTCACCTTGCCCTGGCCATAGCCCTTCTCCTCGAGCCAGGCAGTCATCTGCTTCTTGGCCTCGGGCACGCTCAGGCCGTTGAAGTGCTCAGAGTTCACCATGGTGCCGTCATACCCGCAGAAGTTCTGCCAGGGGGTGTCGGCGGTATCGGGCTGCACCACCTGGATGATGGGCAGCTCAAACTTGGTGGCGAACTCGAAGTCGCGGCTGTCGTGAGCGGGCACGGCCATGATGGCACCGGTGCCGTAGCCGGTGAGCACATAGTCTGCAATCCAGATGGGAATCTGCTTGCCGTTCACCGGGTTGGTGGCATAGGCGCCGGTGAAGACGCCGGTCTTCTCCTTGCTCAGCTCGGTGCGTTCCAGATCGCTCTTGGCGGCGCATTCGGCCTGGTAGGCCTCCACGGCGGCCTTCTGCTCAGCGGTGGTGATGGAGGGCACGAGCTCGTGCTCCGGGGAAAGCACCATGTAGGTGGCGCCGAACAGGGTGTCCGGGCGGGTGGTGTACACGGTGATGGTGTTGCCCTGGCAATCGAAGTTTACTTCGGCACCGGTGGACTTGCCAATCCAGTTGCGCTGCAGGAGCTTGATGCTCTCCGGCCAGTCGAGCGGCTCGAGCTCATCGATAAGGCGCTCGGCATAGGCGGTGATGCGCAGCATCCACTGGCGGAGCTTGCGGCGCTCCACGGTGTGGCCCTTGCTCTTCCACTCCTCGGCCTCTTCGTTGGCGAGCACGGTGCCCATGTCCGGGCTCCAGTTCACCATGCCTTCGGCCACGTAGGCAAGGCGCACGTTGTCAATCTGTTCGCGGGTCCAGCCCTTGGCTTCCAGCTCGCTCACGGGGCAGGCCTTCTTGAGCTCCTCGTTGTAGTAGGAGTTGTAGAGGCGCAGGAAAATCCACTGCGTCCAGCGCACATAACGGGGGTCGGTGGTGGCTACCTCGCGGTCCCAGTCGTAGGAGAAGCCCAGCATCTTGAGCTGGCGGCGGAAATTGTCGATGTTGGCGTAGGTTGTGATGCTGGGGTGCTGACCGGTCTTGATGGCGTACTGCTCAGCGGGGAGGCCGAAGGAGTCCCAGCCCATGGGGTGCAGCACGTTGAAGCCGTTCATGCGCTTGTAGCGGCTCACGATATCCGTGGCGGTGTAGCCCTCCGGGTGGCCTACGTGCAGACCGGCACCACTCGGGTAGGGGAACATATCCAGGATGTAGCACTTGGGCTTGCTGGCATCAAAACCCTCCTGGCCGGGGTTGAGCACTTTGAAGGTCTTCTCTGCATCCCAGGTGGCCTGCCACTTGGGTTCAAAGACGTCGAAAGGATACGGATTTTTGCGTTCGGACATGTCGCGCGCGATTATGATACACGCGCACCTGAAAATCAAGCCTTATGTGCTCTCCGGCAGATTGTATGCCACGGAATGATTCATACCGAGGGGCTGAACTTTGTCGGGGCACGGGACTTCAGTCCCGATTATGTGCACCGTGATTTCGGGACTGAAGTCTCGCGCTCCGAAAACAACAAATTGAGGAAGCCCGGAAAACTTAGCCCAGATATGCCTTGAGGTCTGCCTCGTAGAGTTCCGGCTCGAGGAGGAAGGAATCATGCCCCTTGACGGAGTGGATGCAGGTGTAGCGCGAATCGACACCATTCTTCAGCAGCTTGCGGTGGAAGCAGGAGATATCGCGCGCGGTGAAGCAGCAGTCCGTGTTGATGGAGAAGAGCATGAAACGGATGCCGTGCTGCGCGAAGAGTTGGAATGCTTTATCCACGCTGCCCAGGCCGGAGAAGGTGGCCAGGTCATACCCCGCCCAGAGGTTGATGATGCGGATGTAGGCGTTCGCATCGTATCGTTTGGCGAACTTGGTGCCCTGGTGCAGCATGTAGCTTTCCGTGTTGCGCGTGGGGTTGTACCAGGTGAGCATGCCCTTGCGGTCCGATACACCCTTGCGGGCGCGCTTTTCCAGCCCGCGCTGGTTCACGAACAGTTTGTGAGATATCATGCGTGCCAGTGCCAGGCCGCGGCGGGGCGGGGCGCTGAGCGGGTAGCGGCCTTCACGGTAATCCGGATCCAGCTCGATGGCGAGAATCTGCTCGAAGGCCTCCAGCTTGTGCTCAATGGCGGGTTTGTAGCCGGCGCCGATGATGATGATATTCTTGATGCGGGTGGGATAGAGGGTGGCCAGGGAGAGGGAGAGCATGCCGCCCAGGCTGGGGCCCACCACCGTGAAGCGGTCAATCCCGAAGTAATCAAGCACTTTAATCTGCGAGCGTGCCTGGTCGTTGGCGTTCACCAGGGGGAAGCGGCTGCCCCAGGGCTCGCCATCCGGGGCGATGGAGCAGGGGCCGCTGGAGCCATAGCAGCTGCCCAGGTAGTTGATGCAGATGATGAAGTGTTTTTCCGTATCCAGCGGTTTGCCGGGGCCAATCATGCGGTCCCACCAGCCCTCGTAGTTCTCCGGCTGCCAGAAATCACCGGCCTCGGGCAGGGAATCGTTGTGCCCATGGGCGTGGTGGCTGCCGGTAAGCGCGTGGAAGAGCAGAATGGCATTGCTCTTCTCTGCGTTCAGCTGGCCGTAGGTCTCATAGGCAAGCTGGATGCCGGGCAGGGTTTCGCCGTTGTCGAAGGTGAAATCGCCTAGGGGAAGGATGTGGGTGCGGATGGTCTGGCTCATGGTGGTGGAATACGAAAAAAGACCGGGCTTTGCAGACACCGGTCTTCTCTCTGTCAATTAATCCCCGACGAGAAGCTGGGGATGGGGTAAAATTACTTCACGCCCTTCTTGCTGAGGCGCGTGCCGGCCGTCGTGCCCTGACGAGCCTTGAACTTGGGGTTGCTCTTGCAGATCACGTAGAGAGTGCCCTTGCGCTTCACGATCTGGCAATCAGCGTGACGGCGCTTCATGGATGCGAGTGAGGAAAGAACTTTCATGATATTTTGGTGATATGGTTATGTTGTTTTTGGAGAAGCTTATGCGTCGGGACGCAGATTATAGCGATAACTTGCGATTTGTAAAGACAAATTTGCGTACTTTATGAAATTTTGCGTATCAGAAGGGGCGAAGTTTGCCGTAAAACCCGTTGTGCAGGGCGCGGAAGAGGGTGTAAATGCGGGGGATGCTGATTTCGCCGCTGCGCAGCATGGCATTGAGGGAGAGGATAATGTAGAATCCACAGGCGGCCAGGCGGCGCGGGTAGTTGTGCGGTGCGCGCAGGCGCTGGAGCCAGGCCCAGTTGCGGGTCTTGTAATACTGGCGGGAGATATGCAGCCCGGGTTCGTAGAAGAAGGAACGGTGGGCAATGCGGTAGTGAATGAGCGGGATGGAGGCAGAAGGGTGCTCCAGCTCAGAGTTCAGCACGGTGATGAACTTGAAACCGGCCTCGCGCACTTTCCAAGGGTATTCCTCGTCCTCACCGCGGATGAAGAGTGCCTCGGTGGGCAGGCCTGCCTTGAGCCAGGCTTTGCGCGGGTACAGGGCGCCAAGCCAGCCGCCACGGCTGGGGATGAGGTTGCCTTCCGGCAGGTCGGCGCGGCGAAGCGCGTTTTTCCAGTGGTCCGGGCCGTTTCCTGCGATGGTGAGCGGCCAGCTGAGCTCGTCTCCCCTGGCGGGGTCGATAACGGCGCTCATGCGCACGGTGTCGGCCTCTGCCGGCGCTGCCAGCAGGTTCTCCAGTGTGCGGGGGCGGGGCCAGGAATCGTCATCCAGCACCCAGGTGAAATCTGCCTTGATGGTGCTGAAGGCATACTCCAGACCGCGGGCGCAGCCGCCGGCGTTGCCCAGGTTGCTTTCCATCTGGAGGATGTGAAGTGTGTCTGCAGAAAAAGTCTGCTCTGCAAAAGCGCGTGCCTCGGGCAGGGTCGGGTCATCTGCGCTTCCGTTATTGATGATAACGATGTGCTCCGGCCGGCGTGTTTGCTGGGCCAGACGGCTCAGGCAGGTAAGCGTACGCTCCCGGCTGTTGAAATGGGTGAATATGGCGCAGATGTCAGGCACGGCCGTTATTATGCCACCGAAATGGAGCTTATGCAAGGCAAAAGCTGTTTTTTGCGTGGCTATGTCGGGCTTTTATTCTCTTTTTCAGAACTTTGAGCTTGCAGGGCAGGGGTGGCTGTGCTATGTTCTCGCCTACCATGGAAGCTGATTCTCCTCACCTAAGAGGTTCATTGATTGTTTTTGAAGGCATTGACGGCACGGGCAAGTCAACGCAGGTAGAATTGTTGGCCCGCTACCTGCGCGCACGCGGTATTGAGGTTGTGACCGGGTTTGAGCCTACCCGCGGCCCCTGGGGTATGCGTGTGCGCGAGGCTGCAATGGCCGGTGACCGCCTCTCCATTGAGGAAGAGATTGCCTGTCTGCTGCAGGACCGCCGCGAGCATGTGCGCGAGGTGATTGAGCCTGCCTTGCGTGCAGGTAAGTGGGTGCTGCTGGACCGCTATTACCTTTCCATGATGGCGTATCAGGGAGCCAGCGGTGCCAATGTGGAGGAAATTCGCGAATGGAATGAGGCATTTGCCACGATTCCGGATGTGGCGCTCTGGCTGGATATTCCCATTGAGCTTTCGCAGGAGCGTATGCACGCCCGCGGCAATGGTAAGGATGCTTTCGAAAATGAAAAATTCCTGACGGATTGCGCCGCCATATACTCTGCCATGGAAATGCCCTGGTTGCACCATGTGGAGGCTGATGGCTCTGTGCAGGAGGTGCATGAGCGCATCCTCGAAATCATCCAGGAGGAGCTGGGGGTGTAAAAGCGGGCAGGAATATGGGCGTTGCAAAAACTCGCAATTCCGGAGTGGATGCGCTGAAGGCGTTTCTGATATTCGGGGTGATTCTGGTGCATTTGATAGCTGCGGTAATGCCGGAAACGTATTCTGCCGTGCCGCGCTGGATTTCGATGGCTGGGGTATCCTATTACTTCATGCCGCTGTTTGTGGCGGTTGCCGGTTATTACTTTGCCTCGACGCTGCAGAAATCTAACCCTCTCGTGGTTGTTATCAACAAGGCGGCAGAGTTGCTTCTGCCTGTTTGTATCTGGTATGGCTCGTATGCTCTCATCCGGGGCGCCGATGATTTGTCGCTCCGGTCGAGCATCTGGGTCCTGTATTATGGCGTTTATGGAAAGGTCTGGTTCCTGGGGGCTACATTTGCATCCTTGTTCCTGATTGTTCTGATATGGTGCCTGGCTCATGGCCGGGGACGTGTGTTTATTGCACTGTCTGCCGTATGTGCGGTTGGGTTGCATTTTGTTTATGCCCCGGGTTCCTTGATTCTGAAATGGAATTATCATGTGCCCTATTTGTTTCCCTTTGCTGTGCTGGGGTACCTTTTCGGGCAGAAGAAATCCTGTGCCTGGCTGGCCGACATGAAATGCGGCCTTGTGTGCATGGTTCCCTATCTTCTTTTATGTGTTTTTGCTCCAGATAATGTGTCTCATTGGAAAACGGGCACCTGCCTGTTCTCTGGTGTATACAGCTGGCAGGAGGTTGCCTGGTGCTCTCTTTACCGCAATGCCCTTGCGGTTGTCGGGATTGCAGCTATGGTGCCGGTACTCGCGTTTGTTTGGAAGCGCTTGAGTAATAATGTGTTGTTGGAGAAGGTGATTTGCGTTGTCGGGCGGAATACGCTGGCCATTTACATTGTGCAATCCTTTGTGGTGGAGCGGTGGATTCACGGTATGGAGCTTCATCAGTATGCGTTTTTCAGTGAATATGCCACGTTCATGTCCTGGGTGGGCATTCCCCTTGCTGCGGTGTTGATAACGGTGGCGCTTGCTTACGCATGCGTGGGGTTGAAGCATATACCGTATCTGGGCCGGGTGCTGTTCGGTTGCAAATTGATTCAGTACAAAAAAACGCTCTGAGGTGACTCTCAGAGCGTTCTTTTTGAAATGGATGGGGAGTTTTACTCCTCGTATTCGGCCCAGCTGCTGCTGGTTTCCCAGACGCGGACTCGTTCCAGGCGGACGCAGGGGCGCACCGGGTAGGTGCAGCTGCCGGCCTGGGCATTTTTGAGGGCTGCGGCGGCATGCTGGAACACCACGCGGGCCATGGCCTCGCTGGTGGGGTCGCCTTGTTCGAAGGGGATGATGCGGTCGCCGTAGATTTCGCGGAACTTCTCGTAGTTCGGGTCGTTGGTGTTCATGCAGAGCGCGTGGTCGAACTGCTCCAGGAACTCGCCCATCATCTCCTTGATAGCCTTGAAATCCATGACCATCTCGTGCTCATCCAGGGTCTCGGCGGCAAAGACGAGCTCCACGCTGCGGGTGTGGCCGTGCGGGAACTGGCAGTTGCCGGGGTGTTTGGAGAGCAGGTGGCCGCTTTCCAGCTCAATGCTTTTGCAGATGCGGTACATTTAGTCGCAGATGGGGGTGACGCCCTTCTTGATGATGATGTTGCCGTATTTGGCCGTCTCGCCGGAGATGACGCAGGCGTAGGCCTGCTTGGCGCGCTCATAGAAAGCGTAGCGTTCCATGCGCTCGATGGTGCCTTCGTAACCCATGGCGGCGCGGTACTTGGCCTCTACCGCGGGGTCGAGTGTGTCGCCGGGTACGGCTTCCATCATGATGACGGGGGTGGCGTAGCTGTCCAGCTCAAACAGGGGGATGATGCCTTTGAGCAGGGTATCCACACCCAGACCATCGGCGCGCACTACAGTGCTGTTGAAGGTGTGGGCAGGAAAGTGTGCATCGGAAAGCACAATCTCATCACCATGGCCCATTTCAGCCAGGATTTTGAGCAGGGAGGGGGAGATAACGGGGGAAATTCCTTTTAACATAACGCGTGTATATTGCCATATGCGCGCGGGCGAGTCAATGAAAATGCTGAAGAATTCAAATGAAGCGATTTTTCCGTGTTGACCTGACGGTGGATTGTGGTAGAATGCGCGGTATGAGCACAAATGCCCAGAAAGACCTGACTCCGGTGGTGCCTCGTAAGTTCCGTCCGGTGTTCTTCATGCTGGTCAGCTGTTTTGCCCTGTGGGGCCTGCTGAATAATATGACCGACAACCTGGTGCCGGCCTTCAAGAATATCTTCACCATTCCGCAGGAGCAGGCAGCTCTGGTGCAGGTGGCCTTCTATGGTGCCTATGCTGTGCTGGCTATCTTTGCCTCCATTCTTATCGAGGAGTTCTCGTATAAGAAGGGCGTGCTGATTGGTCTGGGTGTGTACATTGCGGGTGCACTTTGCTACATTCCGGCCTGTATTCACCAGAGTTTCGAGATTTACTTCATCGCCATTTTCGTGGTGGCCTGTGGTTGCTCCGTGCTGGAGACTACCTGTAACCCCTATGTGATTTCTCTGGGGCCGGACAAGACGGCGGTGCGCCGCCTGAACTTTGCCCAGGCATTCAATCCGGTGGGTTCCATTGCCGGTATTCTGCTGGCTCAGCAGCTGATTCTGAGCAACCTGAACCCCGCTACGGCTGATGAGCGCGCTGCTATGCCCGCCGAGCAGCTCAAGGAGATTGTGCACAGCGAGCTGTTCTGGGTGTGCGCTCCGTATGTGGGCCTCTGTGGCATTGCTTTCCTCATCTGGCTCTTCTTCCTGCGTGTGAAGGATACCCAGGAGACCACCGCTGAGTCCCAGCAGGGCAGCGGCAGCGGTCTGCGCGTGTTCGTGGCTGCTCTGTTCGCCATTGTTCCGCTCACCGTGCTGTATTTCCTGTTCCCGGATATGGACAAGGTGCACTGGGTGCTGTACGGCACGCTGGGCCCGATTGTTTACCTGTTCCTGGTGGGTGACTACCGCAGCATGCTCTTCTCTCTGCTGAGCCAGCCGCGCTACTGGTGCGGCGTGATTGCCCAGTTCTTCTACGTGGGTGTGCAGATTGCCGCCTGGACCTACCTGAACGTGTACTGCTGCAAGGAAATGGGTGTGACCCCCGCCACCGCTGCCAGCTACTACCTGATTTCCCTCATCCTCTTCATCGTCTGCCGCTGGGTTGCTACTTACTACATGAAGAAGTTCAACCCCGCCAGCATGATGAGCCTGTTCGCCATTGCCGCCATTGCCTGCTGCGCCGGCACCATCTACCTGCCCAGCACGGTGCTCTTCAGCATCGGTGGACTTGATTTCTCTGCCAATGTGCTCTGCCTCATCGCCATGTCCGGCTGCATGAGCCTTATGTTCCCCACCATCTACGGCATTGCCCTGGGTGGTCTGAACCAGCGCGACGTGAAGCTGGGCGCTGCCGGCCTTATCATGGCTATTCTGGGCGGCGCTCTCATCACCCCCTGGATGGCCGGCATCATCGGCGATGCAGATTCCTGCTGGCTGTGCCTGACCGCCGGCATGGACAATACCTGGGATACGAACCTGGGCACCAGCACCGCTGCTGTGCGCGCCTCGTTCATCGTGCCCGCCATCTGCTTTGCGGTGGTGCTGGTATACAGCCTTATCTTCCGCAAGCCCACCACTTCCTCTGATAAATAATAACCATTTAACCCAAATCAAACGTATATGAAGTACGATACATTACCCACCATCGGGATTCGCCCGACGATTGACGGCCGCCGCCTTGGCGTTCGTGAGTCTCTGGAGGATCAGACCATGAACATGGCCAAGGCTGCTGCCGCTCTCATCGAGGCCAACGTGAAGCACGCCAACGGCCAGCCCGTGAAGTGCATCATCGCCGATACCACCATCGGTGGTCCCGCTGAGGCTGCTGCCTGCAACCAGAAGTTTGCTGAGAACAACGTGGGCTGCTCCCTTATCGTGACTCCCTGCTGGTGCTACATCACCGAAACTTTCGAGACCGATGCCACCACGCCCAAGGCTATCTGGGGCTTCAACGGCACCGAGCGCCCCGGCGCTGTGTACCTGGCCGCTGCTCTGGCCGGCTACGCTCAGAAGGGTATTCCCGCATTCTCCATCTACGGCCACGACGTGCAGGACGCCGACGATACCTCCATCCCCGAGGACGTGGCTGAGAAGATTCTGCGCTTCGCCCGCGCCGGTCTTACCGTGGCTACCCTGCGTGGCAAGGGCTACCTCTCCATCGGTGGCTGCTCCATGGGTATCGCCGGTTCCATCGTTGACCAGTCCTTCTGGGAAAGCTACATGGGCATGCGCGTGCAGGCTGTCGACATGACCGAAGTGCGCCGCCGCATGGAGCTGGGCATCTACGACAAGGCTGAGTTCGACCTGGCCATGGAGTGGGCCAAGAAGTATGTGAAGATTGGTCCGGACCGCAACCGTCCCGACCTCATCCTCTCCCCCGAGGAGAAGGAGCGCACCCTGCGCGAGTCCATCCTCATGACCATCATCTTCCGCGACATGATGCATGGCAACGCCAAGCTCAAGGAAATCAACTGCGAGGAAGAGAGCATGGGCTTCAACGCTATCTGCGGTGGTTTCCAGGGTCAGCGTCACTGGACGGACTTCTACCCCAACGGCGACATGGCCGAGTCCATCCTGAACAGCACCTTCGACTGGAATGGCCCGCGTGAGGCTGTTCCCTTCGCCACGGAAAACGATGCCATGAACGGCGTGTGCATGCTGCTGCTGCACCAGCTGACCGGCCGCGCTGCCTGCTTCTCCGATATCCGCACCTACTGGAGCCCCGACGCTGTGAAGCGCGTGACCGGCTACACCATGGAAGGGCTGGCCAAGGACGGCATCATGCACCTCATCAACTCCGGTTCCACCGCTCTGGACGGCAACATGCACTCCACCGCTGAGGATGGCACCCCCATCATGAAGAAGACCGGCGAGACCACCCAGGCCGATATCGAGGCCATGATGGGTGCTTCCGAGTGGTGCCCGGCCAACCGCGAATACTTCCGCGGCGGCGGCTACTCCCTCCACTTCGTGTCCAAGGGCAATGTGCCGGTGACCATGATTCGCATGAATCTGGTGAAGGGCCAGGGCCCCGTGCTCACCATCGTGGAAGGCTGGACTTGCGACCTGCCCCAGGATGTGAATGATAAGCTCGACCAGCGCACCGACCCGGGTTGGCCGACCACCTGGTTTGCCCCCCGCCTCACCGGCAAGGGTGGCTTCAAGGATGTGTACACCGTGATGGCCAACATGGGTGCCAACCACGGCGCCTGGACCTACGGCCACATCGGTGCTGACATCATCACCGTGGCTTCCATGCTGCGTATCCCCGTGTACGCCCACAACGTGCCCGAGGATAAGGTATACCGCCCCGCCGCCTGGGACCTCTTCGGTACCGCTTGCCCCGAAAGCGCAGACTTCCGCGCCTGCGCCAACTTCGGCCCCATCTACGGTAAGTATTAATTAACCTTATCAGGACAAGCTGCCGGGGTGCCTCCGGCAGCTTGTCCGCTTTTTTCATTTATGGCCTACGTACTTTGTTTAGACTGCGGCGCCACGAATGTGCGCGCCATCCTCGTTGATGACAAGGGGCAGCTGGTAGCTAAATCCAGCCAGCCTAATTCTACTGATGCCGGGGCAGAGAACCCGGATTTCCATGTGTGGAATGCCGACCGCATTCTGAACCAGCTGGCCACCTGCGCCCGCGAAATCCTGCCGCAGATTGATGCCGCGCAGGTGAAGGCGGTGACCATCACCACCTTTGGTGTGGACGGTGCGCTGGTGGATGCCGCCGGTGAACTGCTTTACCCCGTCATTTCCTGGAAGTGCCCGCGCACGGCCGAGGTCATGAAGCGCGTGGCCGATTACATGCCCCAGGCAAAGCTCAACGCCATTTCCGGCGTGGGTGAATTTGCCTTCAATACCATCTACAAGCTCATCTGGCTCAAGGAGAATCGCCCGGAACTGCTGGAGCAGGCTCACGCCTGGCTCTTCATTTCCAACATCCTGGCTCACCGCCTCACCGGCGTGATGGCTACCGACCGCACCATGGCCGGTACCTCCCAGATGACCGACCTGGCCACCGGCGACTGGAGCGATGAGATTCTCTCCGCCATCGGTGTGAGCAAGACGCTTTTCCCGCCCATGGTGAATGCCGGCGAAGCCATCGGCACCCTTACCCCCGCCGCCTGCGAGCTGCTGGGCCTGCCGAATGCTGTGCCGGTGGTTTCCACGGGCCATGATACGCAGTTTGCCCTGTTTGGCAGCGGCGTGCAGGAGAACCAGCCTTTCCTTTCCAGCGGCACCTGGGAAATCCTGATGCTGCGCACGGCCAAGGCCTGCCTGGAGACCGAGGACTACGCCGCCGGCGCCACGGTGGAATTCGACAGCAAGGCTGGCCTGCTGAACCCCGGCCTGCAGTGGATTGCCAGCGGCATCATTGAGTGGGTGAAGGCTACCTGCTACAATGGCGAAAGCTTCGATACCATGGATGCCGAGGCCGAGAAGATTGCCCCCGGCTGCGATGGCGTGAAGCTTATCCCCGATTTCCTGCCCAGCGATGCCGTGCCGGGCAGCATTCAGGGCCTGGTGCTGGGCCGCACCCGCGCTCATATCTACCGCGCCGCCATGGAGGCACTCACCCTGCGCCTGAAGCAGCGCCTCGAGAAGCTGGAGAAGGTGGGTGGCTTCAAGTCCACCGACCTGCTGCTGGTGGGCGGCGGTGCCCGCAACAAGGTGTGGACCCAGATGCGCGCCGATATCCTCGGCCTGCCTATCCGCATCTCCAATGTATCCGAAAGCACGGTGCTGGGCGCTGCCATGTACGCCTTTGCCGGTGCCGGCGTGTTCGATTCCCCCGAATCCTGCCGCGAAGCCTTCGGTATCACCTACACCACCATCAACCCCGGCGAACAGCAATCCGCCTACGCCGAACTTTATAATTAATCCCTAATCCTTAATCCTTAATCCTTCCGTTATGGCTAATCCCGAACTCTACATCAAACCCGCTCTGCCGGACCGCATCTTCCCCTGGGAGAATTATGACCCGCAGACCCGCGAAGAAATCGACGCTTTCTTCAACAGCCCCGAAATCCGCGTTATCAAGGAACGCATGGTCGACATGGGCCGCCGCCTCTGGCAGCGTGAGTATGTCGACGGCAACGGCGGCAACCTGTCCGTGCGCGTGGCCAAGGACCTCGTGCTCTGCTCTCCCACGCTCTGCTCCAAGGGCTTCATGACCGTGGACGACATCTGCATGGTGGACATGAACGCCGGCCAGCTTTGCGGCTACCGCCCCGCCACCAGCGAGGTGAAGACCCACATCGCCATGATGAAGGAAGTGGGCGTGAACGCCTGCATCCATGCTCATCCCCCGTGCTGCAATGCTTTCCTCTTTGCCGGCATGGTGCCCCCGAACGGCATCAACCCCGAGGCCGATATCTTCCTGGGCCAGATTCCGCTGGCTCCCTACGGCACCCCCGGCTCTCCCGAAACGGCTGAGGCCGTGGCCAAGGCCTGCCACCAGAGCACGGTGGTATTCATGGAGAACCACGGTGTCATCACCGGCGCCCGCCACATCGAGGAAGCCGAGTGGTTCATGGAAAATGCCGATGCCTACTGCAAGATGGTGCTCTTTGCCGACATGCACGGCGGCAAGCTCAACCAGGTGAACGAGGCCGGCATTGCCGACTTCCTGGCCATCCGTAAGAACATCGGCTACTCCGTACCCGAAGGTCAGCCCCTGTACAACTTCCGCGAGTACAACGGCTACACCATGGGTATCGCCGGCGAGAAGAAGGACTAAGCGTCCCTCATCATCCGCATTTCCCCACCCGCCACGTTGCCCTCGCGCAGCGTGGCGGGTGTTCTGTGTTGATAATCAGTCGATAGAAAACAGGCGTGTAAAATTTCAAGTTGTACTTGAAATTT
>JAFYWX010000006.1 GCA_017546445.1 Akkermansia sp.
CTGCACCATGACCCGCAAAGGTGGTATCAACAAGACACGTAAGGCCGTGGCCAAGCGTTTCAAGGTGACCGGCACGGGCAAGGTTCTGCGTCGCAAGCAGGGTAAGCGTCACATTCTCCAGAAGAAGTCCAGCAAGCGCAAGCGCGCTCTTGGACGTCCCGCTCTGGTGGACGCCACCCAGGTTTGGGCAGTCAAGCAGAACATGCCCTTCGCTTAAGCCGAGGAACATGGCTACCAGCCAAGCACCGCTCGCATATCGGGCGGCCTTCATGCAGCCTTCCCCGCGATATACTGTCGGGGATCGAACAGGCGAGACTGCAAGGAGGTGAGGAAGAACAGTCTGTTCAACGCATATAGATAAAAAAGAACTATGGCACGTGCTACAAATGGGCCGGCATCCCGCGCCCGCCGCAAGCGCATCCTGCTTCGCGCCAAGGGCTTCCGCGGTTTCCGCAGCAAGCTCTTCCGCTACGCTAAGGATGCTGTTTACAAAGCATGGCAGTATGAGTACCGCGACCGTAAGAAGCGTAAGGGTCAGTTCCGTCGCCTCTGGACCGCTCGTATCTCCGCCGCCGTGCGTCCCCTCGGCCTGACCTACTCCCGTTTCATGGAGGGTCTCAAGGCTGCCAACATCGATCTGGACCGCAAGTCCCTGTCCGAGCTGGCTATCGCCAACCCGGAGGCTTTCAAGGCTGTTTTCGAGCAGGCTAAGAAGGCTATCGAGGCCAAGGAGGGTGCCACTCTCAAGGCATAAACAACCTTACGGCAACAAAAATACATTAATTCCCTTAACCCCGGCTGGATTGGTACTCCCAACCAGCCGGGTTTACTTTATGCCTGTATCGGTCCAACCTTTTCCGAGGCATACGCTGTTATTTTGCTTGCAAAAGCGAATGAGAAGGAGTAGAATGACGCGCCCGCTGGCCGTGGCAGTTCATTCTGCCGCAGGACAAGTGGGAACATTATTACAATAAACACATCTCATTCTTCATAACATGAACGAACTTAAAGGTGCATGCATCATCGGTCAGTCCGGCGGTCCTACCGCTGTGATTAACGCCAGCGTACTGGGTGCTATCCAGACCGCTCTTAACGCTCCCCAGATTACCCGCGTACTGGGCGCCGCCAACGGTATCCGTGGCGTGCTCGACGGCAAGCTTTACGACATGGGCATGGAAGACCCGGTGGAGCTTGAACTGCTGAAGTTCACCCCCTCCTCCGCCCTGGGTACCTGCCGCTACAAGATGAAGAACCCGGATGTGGATCCGACCGACTACGAGAAGCTTCTGGAGACCTTCAAGAAGTTCGACGTGCGCTACTTCTTCTACAACGGTGGCAACGACTCCATGGACACCTGCAACAAGATTTCCAAATTCATGGAGAAGAGCGGTTACGAGTGCCGCGTGATGGGCATTCCCAAGACCATCGACAACGACCTGTTCGGCACCGACCACTGCCCCGGTTTCGCCTCTGCTGCTAAGTACATCGCCACTTCCGTGATGGAAGTGAAGCACGATGCCTGCTGCTACGACACTGGCATGGTGACCATCATCGAGGTGATGGGCCGTCACGCTGGCTGGCTTACCGCCGCCTCCGCTCTGGCTACCTACGCCGGTGCTGGTCCCGACCTCATCTACCTCCCCGAGGTTGATTTCGACATGGAGAGCTTCCTGTGCGACGTGGAGAAGATCTACAACGCCACCGGCAAGTGCCTTGTGGTTGTTTCCGAAGGTATCCACGACAAGGACGGCAACTTCATCTCCGAGGCCAAGACCAACAGCAACGACGGCTTCGGCCACGCTCAGCTGGGCGGCCTTGCCAACAAGCTTGCAGAAATCGTGCGTGCCCGCGTGACCAGCGCCAAGGTGCGTGCCATCGAGCCCTCCCTGCTGCAGCGCTGCGCTACGCACCTGGGCTCCGCCACCGACGCCCACGAGGCTTACCTCGCCGGTAAGACCGCCGTGGAGGCCGCTGTGGCTGGCGACACCGACAAGATGCCCGCTTTCGAGCGCACCACCGACGAGGAAGGCAACTACAAGTGCGAGATGAAGCTCCTGCCCCTGGCCAGCGTAGCTAACTTCGAGCGCAAGGTTCCCCGCGAATGGATCAACGCCGCCGGCAACAACGTGGAGATGGCCTTCATCGACTACGCTCTGCCCCTCATCCAGGGTGCTACCGGCATGAAGACCGCCGAGTCTCTGCCCCGTTTCGCCCGCCTGCGCAAGATTCTTGCCCAGCCCTGCTGCTAATCAGGCAACTCGAAACGACATTTCAATAAAGTGCAGCGGCCTACGCCGCTGCACTTTTTTTCCACCCTGTGCACTGTATTTCAGTTTTTATCGAACATTTAGCAAATTAGGTTGTCTCATGTATCCGGATGTGGCAGTATAGACGCATCCGGTGCTTAACCCGGCAACTACAATATGACCCAACGCAACATTACCCGATATACATACGAAACCACGTCGTTCCAGGGATGGCGACTCAGCATCTGCCGCAAGTGGAACCAGTTCACCAAGTATTTCTCTGACCGCCAGTACGGCAGCGAGGAAGCCGCATTCAAGGCGGCAGTGGAGATGAGAGACCAGATTTTTGATGCGCTGAAGCAAACGCCCGAAGATCCGCGTGGCGTGTTCGAGCGATTCAAGAATGGCGCAGATATTCCAGAAGAGATTCCTGTAAGCTCCCGATAATGGAAACGCCCCCGCCAGCAGAACTGACGGGGGCCGCTCATCCCAGCTCAGGGGATTATGGAATATTTAGCATTCTCTGGCTCCGGCACGTGCTCAGGCTCCCTCCGGCGGTCCAGCAAGCCGTATTCATTCGCACGCTTCTGGCTTTTCAACGGTGTGGGGTGGGTTTCCTCAAGATCCCACACAAGTTCCTTTGCCACCTCATCATCGCAACGAAGGAAGTACTTGAAGGTATGCTCGCTGGTCTTTCCGGCAGCATCATCCATGGCAGCAGCAGCGTGATACCACCTGCCATTCGCCCTGCGCACCAGGTTCCAGGCATGAGCGCCCTGGTGGCTTCGGCCATGCACCATGATGCAGGGTATCTTCATGAGAGAAAGCACCGTGTGCAAGGCCTCACTGTACCCCAGGCTGCCACTTCTGTGGTTATTGATTGCCATCAGCAGGTCAGATGCACCGGGAGTCCAGTCCACCTTCAGCACAAAATCGGTGTACACATCGCGCATCTTCTGCTTGTCCAGCTTCCAGGCAGTGCCGTACTGATACGCAAGCGCCTGGCACATTTTCAGCACGCTGCGTTCCTCCGGCGTAAGCTTTGCCGCATTTTCATCATCATCCACCGAGCGCAGGAGGCGGATGTGAGGCCAGTGCTCAAACTGCAGCTTCAGGATGTTCTTTTTCCCATCATACAGGTAATTCCAGTATTTGATGTAGTGGTAGTAATCTGCAGCCAGGAGCTTCAGCAAGAAAGAGGGGCATGTGTTCCCCACCTGGAATTCCACAACAGGGCCATCCAGATAGTCCTGGCAGATTCTGAGATTCTCATACAGGTCATCCAGCGAAGCAATGGTTTTGTACTCAGGCTTCTTTCCACGCTTGGTAGAGCGTTTGCCCCCGCCCACAATACCAAAGGACTTCGCACTCGAGGCAACCCCGGAACTGACACTGCCGCCCACGGCAGACACCGGCGCGGTGACGGGCTCCACTGTATCCGCCACACGGTCCCCGTTTTTCTCTGCTTCATCCTGAAAACGCTCCGACAGGATTTTGAAAATCGACTCCTTCTCCCGGGGATTCGTGCATTCCTCCTCGCAGTCCTCAGATTTCAGGCATGAGCGGAAAGCCTGACGCTTGAAGAGGCTCACGCGGTTAATTTCAGGCGTATGTGGATATATTTCTGCCTCATTCCACTCATGGTCCATGGCCATTTCCACATCCGTGAGCAGATAATAATTGAAGCGTTTTACATCCTTACCGCTCTTGGCTATGGGGTCATCCCATGTAACGTCCGTCTGGTACCATTCGCCATTCACATCGATGATATTCCAAATATGGTTCATCTTTGGCGTACCCCTCACCGAACGGCAGTCAACCTTCAGCATATGCAGCAGCAGCTGGGTCGAGCTGGTATAGGCGGCGCATACACCCTTGCCATGCACCACCATATTATAGGTATCATAATACCCCGGCGTATACTTGCAATTATCCACAAGCGCATCATGCACCAGCCTTACCTTGAGCATATTCGGCATCTCTGGCTGAATATTGCCAACAATCCACTGGGCACAGACCTCAAGCAGGTCGCGCTCCTTATTATTGAGTCGTTCCTCCATCTCCGGATTACGGAATGCAGCAAAAACCCTGGCATCTGTATCATAGCATACACAGAGCACGCGCTGCTTCTTTTCTTCCACCACAGACGCATGCAGATAATGCAAGGTATTAACCTTCTTGAGCCACTCATCAAGCTTAGTCTTGTTCACATCGGGGCCCAGGTTGATTGCAAGGCTCGGATGCAGTTTCTTGTGCATATCATAGACAAGGTCCTCCAGGTCCTCCAGGCTGTTGATGGTCTGGCAGGCACAGGTTCTGTTACGGAACAAACGGCTGGGTTCCTTCTGCATAGGGCCTATGTACTTGCGGCCTTCTTCCGATGATGGATCCCAGTCCGCCATGGAGATTTGCGATGGAACGCTCCCCGCCGCATAGTGCCCCGTGATGCGACGCGCCTTCTCCAGTGTATTGGCAACCACCTGACCACCACACACCAGCAGCAATGCCACACATGCAAAAATTCGATACCTATTCATTGTACTCACTTATTTTAATCAGCCAGAAATCTGTTACATTCAACCAGATACCAGGAAGAGCTCTGCACCGCCTGGCGCACAGAAAACGAGGCTGCCCGGTCAGAACATTACCCGGTTATTCTAACCGCTTAGCACACACAAGTAAAGCAAATTGCCCTGCTTCCATGCACCTATTTACTTCTTGCGCCTGGGGGAGACTTGCCGGGCAGCCTTACGCGGAAGCTTTTTCTTGGTCTCCTTCCGGTCTACGGTGCTATGCACCTTACCCGTACCCCTGGTCGGCTCCACCGGCAGGAAGCCGTGGAATACGGAAAGAAGACCATTCGAGAGCAGATAACGCCTGTTCTCAAGAGTCAGATTCAAACCGCCGCCCTCGTGCAACAGCTCAGCACACTTGACATGGGGAGAGGGGAGGATGGGTTTCTCTGCCGGTTGATACGAATCTGCCGTGTTACAGACAGTGAACAAAGGATTTTCGCGGGTATCTGCAGCCGAAGCCCCCTGCAGCCCAGGCAAGAGAAGACGAACCCAGCTGGTATACGCGAACTCAGCGGCACGGTGCAGCGGATATATCATCTCTTCATTCGATATCGGAGTTCCTTCATGCCACAGGATAGCAGCGCAATCAAACAAGGGGACTTCATTATGCAACGCCAGCGATTTTGCTTTCCTTCCCTTCTCAAAAAAGACATCTGCACCAGCCTGCAGCAAAAGACGCACGCATTCTGCATGGCCGCTGCCGGTATCATAATTCCACCGGACCGAGCCGGGCGCCTCCATCCCGCTGATACAGGCAGCCTGAATCGGAGAAAGCCCCGTATGGGTATCAACTGCATTGACATCCCAACCGCATTGGATGAGATGCCGCACGCAGGCCGCATTACCATTCTGCGCCGCCTGATGCAGCAATAGGGCATCTCTTTCCTGCAGTTCGATTCTGTCCATCAACAAGCGAAGAATCTGCGGCTGGCCGCGCCGCACGGCGGCGCGCATGGGGGTCAGCAATTCTTCCTCTTCCCCTGTGGAGAATTGGATATCGGCCCGGAGATTCAGCAGAAATTCAACTAGGCTGGTATTACCGCTGGCAATAGCAGCCATGAGTGGAGTTGTCTTTTCCACCTCAATCACCCCGGATTCGCCAACCAAATCCTCATAAGGGAAGGCATGCTGCACCGAAACAGACTGAATGACATCCACCTTGACGGAAAAGCTCCGGATAATCTGCTCCACCAGTTCCTTATGCCCATGCCGGGCGGCGTAACACAAGGCACGGGCAGGAGCATCCTTTGGTTCATCCAGCAGGGTGATGACATAACGCAGCAGCGCCATATTACCGCTTGCTGCGGACTGCGCCACAATGTCTCCGCCGCCCTTGCTCTCCGCCTTTATCTGCGCCTGCTGCTGAATAAGGTAGCGGACCATCTGCACGTTCCCGGAACGAGCAGCCAGAAGCAGCGCAGTATCACCCAGGCGGCTGCGGGCGTTCACGTTCACCTTATGATTCTCCACCAGGTAGCAGACAACATCCAGATTCCCGCTCTGGGCCGCTGTCATGAGCGGCGTAAAATGAGCTGTACCTTTGTAATGTGGATTTGCCCCCTCTTTCTCAATCAGCATCCGCACCAGCTCCAGATTGCCGCTCCGGGCTGCGCGGAGCAGAATCTCATCAAAACGCCTCGGGCACCCCTGCTTCAGAAGGTAGCGAATCGTTTTATCATGCCCGCACATACCCGCATTGTCGATAATGCTTTCGCCGTTGCGCCCAAGCGGTACCTGCCAGCCTACCTTGCCATAAAGGTAACTGAGCGTTACCTCGCTACCACTCTGAGCAGCCCGGCGCAGAATACCGCAGCAGCCCTTCCATTCAAAACGGCGGCAGGGATTATTATAAATCTGCTGGCACTCTGATGCCAGGAAACGCACAACCTCCCTGTTGCCGGCCAGCGCGGCGCGGCATATCAAATCCTCACCCTGGTATAAAACCGCCGTATCAGCGTTCTCGAGAATCAGGAACTGGAGAGACTCCAGCAAACCGGTTCCGGCAGCATGCCACACCAGCGGTGCACCATTCAACCGCACATCCTCCGGGCCCGCTTGCTTCAGAAACACCGCCGTCACCAGCGCGTTGTATTGCTGCTCCAGATAGCTCATATTCTCATGCCTGGGGATAACGATTCTGGCCCGCTCCAGCAATTGCTGCAGGCCTGCAGCATCAAGCCCCCTGGCCTCAGCACGCAAAAACTGAACATCCCGGGCAGTAAGGCCTGCGGCTTCTGCCATGCTGAACCACAGACAGCATAAAAACAGGCAGGCGCAACACCACGCATACAGCATACGGGGCAGGAAATGATATTGAAAGCGATTCATACGGTTGACAACAATAAGGCTTACCTGAATTTTCAAGATTCACAGACACTGGACCTCAGCTCCTCGAATAACTTCTGCCGGGCCTCCAGTTCATCAGATGATGGAGTCGGCGGAAGCCCCTCAGGATTCCATATATGATCTACCCGTATCTGGTCATCACATAAATAAAGATACATACCCTTTATCTGGTAACAACACGGGTTAACCAGCTTGCCGGCACAGGTGGGATAATAGACGGAATGAAGCCAATCCTTTGCATTAAGCTGAGAAAGCACCCAGGTTTCCTCTCGGCACTCCACACGGCCGAAAACCATCCTGGTCGGCACGTCGCACGCATTAAGCAGAACATACGCCAACTGGGCCCGCCCAAATGAGTTGTAATAACGCACCCCCTGCTCCGCCTGCTTCAGCGGATTAGTAATCACCCGGGGTTTCAGCCCCTTGGGGCAATGGCGCATCACGCAAGCTATTTTCTTCTCATTGGAGGAAATGCGAGACAAGCCGGCCGCACGCTTAGCCAACTTGGCAAGCAGCTCCTGCTGGGCGGCATCCAGCTTGCTTGCCAGTGAACGATTCCGGAGGGCTGCCAGGAAGAGCTGGTGCTCCCAATACCTGATATCGATGGATATGGATTTCTGTTCCGCATCGTACACAACGTTGAATTTCTCCGCGTATTCATTGATATCGGATAGACCGACAATTTCTCTCATTCGCCAATCCTCCACCTCCTCAGCGCATTGGAAATGAAGCCGGGGCCCAGCCAGACACGACACATAGTCCTCCAGCATCTTGTTGAACTCCCTGAAATTCCGGATTTTCTGTTCGGCGGCATTGACTTTCCCGGGTTTTGCAGGCATGCGGCCAACGAGGCGCGTCACACGAGCCTTGTCAAATACCAGCTTGGTGGGATTCTGCACGTCCTTCACCGGGTCCCGCTTCGCATCCAGCAGATATGCCTTCTCAATTTCTTTATCGCGGTTCAGCTCCACCCCGAGCATCTGGGCAACCATATCTGCGCGTCCGCCCACGCTTTTGGCATAAGTATTATACAGAGATGGTGCAATGTGCTCATCCTCACGCGGCAAGGTATAGCCGGACGCCGCCGCAACACAGCCATGCTTCGTGTGGTGGCGCATATGAAAATGCCGGGAATTGACCTGCGGCGTTTCAGGATACAGCTCCGGATTCACCCAATCGTGGTCAGAAGCAATCTCGACATCGGTCAGCAGATAATAGTTGTATGTGCGCAGCGGAGCCGCCGCAACGGGGTCATCCCAGCTGATATCGAGGTGGTACCATTCATCATCAATTTCCACCATATTCCACACATGATTCATCTCCGGCGTACCGAAGACCATGCGGCAATCTATCTTCAGCATGTGTAGTAACAGCTGCGCAGTGCGCGAATAGGTAACACAAGAGCCCTGCCCCTCCTGCAGCATCGCAAGCGTATCATGCTTTTTCGGGCAGTAGACACTGGTATCGATGATGACATCGTGCACCTTCTGCAATTTCTGGCAATTCGGCATTCCGATGCTGATATTCCCGCTAATCCACCAGGCACACATTTCCAGAACAGCCCGTTCCTTTTTCTCGAGTACCTTCCGCATAGCATCATTGCGGAAGGCTGCAAGGATACGGGCTTCTGGCGTGTAGGCTACTTTCAGTGTACATTCGCCATTCCTGCTCTCCACACTAATCAACCCGTACAGACTTGTATTGATTTTCCGCACCCACTGCCGCACTGAATCCAGAGTCACACAGGGAGCCAGTTTCAGCGTATCCTTTTCCTGCAGATTGTACGCCATGGCACTAACCCAGCGTTCCAGGTCCTCCTGGGTAGCAACCATCTGCGGACGCCCAGGCTCTGCGCGAAACCACTTACCAGGAGCACAGCAAACCGGGCCTGAATAGGTGCTGTGCCTTTCATCCAGCGAACTCCACCTGGGCGTATCATCATTGCTGGTCTTCAGCGGCAGATAGCCCGTTATCCTGCGGGCCTTATCCAGCATAGAGTCTGCCGCCACTGCCACCTGCCCCACCAGCAGGCAAAATGACAAGGCCACAATGACTCGATGTACAACCATTCGCAAGCCGGACATATCAGGCATAATCTATATTATTCCGCCTTCTTATCTTCCATTGCCGGAGTAATCATCAACAGGCAGTGAATCTCATCATTATCCGTGCATAATGCACCCTCAACACGGTCAACATACCCAGAGGTGAGACTGATACCCCCACCCAGTTCAGCCGCCAGGTCACGCTGGGATTCAGAGCCCCCACCAGCAGGCATCTCCATCACACGGGCCAGCGCGGGCATATTGATACTGAATACACACCCACCTGCAATCGGGATACGGTCAGCAGAAGGTTCAGGCATGGAACCGCCGCACGCCATGGTAACCACATTCCCTTCACCACCAATCACAGGAAGAGAGGGAATTTCGGGGCTCAGGGAGCGCAATCCGCTCCGAAGCCTTTCCCGGATTTCCGGCATAGCGGCAGCATCTGCCACCTCTCCGCTCATAAAAATGCCGTCAGGAGCACCTGCTGCAGCGTCACCAGCGCGCACAATCCATGCAGTACCACCCCGCGGCGTGGCGTTCAAAAGCTGAAAGCCGCGGAATAAATCATCACTCGCAGGTCTCCGCAGCAAAAACGCAGGAAGCGTTGAGGCCAGGCTCTCTTCCTCTCCGGGGCTGAGTGACAGACTGTATCCCTTCCGCACCTTTTCCACTTCATCAAGGATTTCAGCGGGCTTCATTTCCACCCCACCCTTCCATGGAGTAGTTTCGAAATACACTGCAGTGTCCTGACGTGCAGCGTACTCCGGGAATCGTAAATCACCGGCAGCAAAACACTGCCCTGCAGCCGACCCCGACATGTAAATCCGTATGGGCTTATCCCCCCACACCATCACGCGCTCTGCGCCCTGCTGGCGCGGCAGAAGCGTCTCCGTCTTCTGAACGAGCGAACGCACAGCAGCTGCAGCCTGTGCATATGTCTCACTCTCCGGCGCCAGGCGGGAGAAGATTTTCTCCATGAAAAAAGCAGCATTCAGGTACTCATGCAAATTCAGTTCCTCTCGCAGCCTGACCACCGCCGGGCTGCTATATCCCAGCGCCCATATCCCGTGCCGTATGCGGGAATCGAAAGCAGTCATCAGCGGCGCCGCTAAAACTGAATCAGATACCCTGGCTGGAATCTTCACCTCATTCAGATTACTACAGACTACCAGCAGCAGCTTATTACCCACAATGCGTGTTACCACATACAGGCGGGCCTTCTCAAGATTCCGCATGATGGCAGTCTCCTGCTCCGGGGTAAGTTCTGCCATGGATAAATCAAGCCTGTCCCCGCGCACACAGAAACCACTCCAGCCACTGCGCACTGTCATTTCTATCGGATTATCCGTACTCAGGGGCAGCATCAGAGGCAGAACAGAAAGCTGCCGCAGCATCGATTCACCCCCGGGCTTTGCCGACACCACCATATACAAGGGTGCCAGATGAAAATCCTGCGTTGCCTGCACAAGAATTTCGCCATCATTGAACTGCTGCTCCCGCTCCACTGCTACAATGGCACGGGCTGCCGCATCATTCGCCTGCATCCTCCAATTCTCACCCACCAGGCCAAGGTTTGACCTCAGCACCTGAAGCAATGGTTGCAAACGCTGCATATCCTGCACGCAGCGGGGCGATACGCCCACGGCAATACTATCCAGCTCATCCACCAGCGCACCTGCCAGCTCTACCCCTGTAAATTCCTCTTTCTGTGCTGACACACTGGACATGAGTTTATCTAGCTGAGCAAGGGCAAAAAAAGAATCTGTATCTGCAGGCAGCAGACCAAGAGCCGGCACGCACCGCGCGCGGGCTTTTGGCGCAAGCGCAGCGGCGGGTTCTGCCAGCATACCATGAAGCTCATTCAGCACCCCCGGGGCATCCTGAGCATACAGCGCGGGCAACAAACAAGAAAGTACCAGGGTAAACAGGGATGACTTCTTCATGCTCTTTTCATTCTACTCTATCCACCCTGGCAAGTAAAGAAAATAGAACGCCTCATTCTACGAGTATACAAAGAGGGCCGTTCTCCCTGTTCCGGGAAAACGGCTCCTGAAAAATATTCCGGGAACTATGCGGAATTACTTCTCGCAGTAGGTGCGCACGGCGGCGGCGATGCGGGCGGAAACAGCCTCGGGCTCGCCTTCCTCGGTCACGTCAATCTGCACAACCTTACCCTGGGCGCGGTAGTGCTCCACCACGGGCACGGTCAGAGTCTCGTAGTCCTTACGACGTTTGGCGAAAGCCTCGGGGTTGTCGTCGGAGCGCACAATCATGGCGCCGCCGCACTTCGGGCAGATTTCCTCGCCGTTGCGGGTGGTCTCGCCGCAGGCGGGGCAAGCCTTGCGCTTCATCATGCGGGCTTCGATGAGCTCAGCAGACACGTTGAGGTACACCACGATATCCACACCCAGGCCCATGGAGGACAGGTTGGCATCCAGAGTCTCAGCCTGGGAAACGGTGCGGGGATAGCCGTCGAGAAGGCAGCCGCACTCCTGGTTCTCACCCAGCCACTTGGCAACGATACCGTTCACCACTTCATCGGGCACGAACATGGCAGCATCCATGTACTTCTTGGCCTCCATGCCCAGCTCAGAGCCAGCGGCAATCTCAGCACGCAGCAGAGCGCCGGTGCTCAGGGGCTTCAGACCATAGGTCTCAGAGAGGAAAGAGGACTGTGTGCCCTTGCCGGAAGCGGGGGCGCCTACAAGTACGAATCGCTTGAGCGTTTTCATAGTATTTATTTAAGAATGTTGCTGCAGCTTACACTGCCAGTCGCGCATATTATGCGCGTTTTAACATGAAATGCAAGTCAAAACTCTGCACCACCCGGCCAGAAAGCCGATTTACTGACACGGAGGCATCAGAGCACATCGCCCCACTCCGGGCGCGGCTGAGGCTCGCCCAGCCCGCAGATGCGGTCAATCATGGCATCCCACTTCTCCTGCCCCTGCAGAATATCAATATGAATACGCAGGAAGTAAATGGGCACATCCATCTCCCCCGGGCGAAGGAAGCGCACGGCATCCTTCTCCGTGGTGACAATCATATCCATGGCGCGCTCGGCGCAGCGCTCCACAAAGGCATCCAGATCCTCCTGGTCAAACCAGTAGTGGTCAGGGTAACTGCGGCGGATTTCCACATTGGCGCCAAGGGATTCCACCAGATTCTCAAAGCTTTCCGGGCGGGCAATGCCGCTGAGACAGGCCACATACTTACCCTTGAGCGCAGAAAGCGGAAGCTGTTCGCCGGTGAAGATATTCTCCAGCAGCACCGGGGCATGGTTCGTCACGATGATATCGGCCACCTTGTTGTACTTGCGGATGGTGGCAATGAGTTCATCCTGCGGCTTGCCCTCACTCTTGGTCAGAATGATATAGCTGGCGCGCTTCAGGCTGGCACGAGGTTCGCGCATGGTTCCACGCGGCAGCAGAGCGCCAGTACCGAAGGGGAAACCACAGTCCACCAGCACGATATCAATCTCATGCTTCAGTTTGAGGAACTGCATGCCATCGTCCAGAATAAGCGTATTGCTGCCCAGCTGTTCGATGGCAAAGATACCGGACTTCACGCGGTCCTTATCCACCAGCACCGCCACATCATCCAGGTTGCGGGCCAGCATGAAGGGCTCGTCACCGGCATACAGGGGGCTGAGGTAGCGGGTCTTGCCATCGCTGGCAATCTTGGGCACACGCTTCACGCGCTTGCCTTCCTTATCCAGCCACACCTGCGGTTTTTCCAGGTCATGGCTCTTATAGCCACGGGTCAGAATAGCGCACTTGCGGCCACGGGAAGCCAGGCTGCGGGAAAGCAGCTCCACCACCGGTGTCTTACCCGTGCCACCGGCCGTGATATTACCCACGCTCACCACAAAGGTGCCCAGGTAATGCACGGTCTTGATGCGGCGGCGGAACAGGAACAGGCGAACCTGCACAAGAATCCAGAAGAAGAAGGAAGCAAAGCGCAGCAGGCAACGCATCATCCACGCGCGGAAGCCGCGGGCACGACCGAATACCACTTCAGTCCCCCACTCTGCAAACTCCTCCGCGCGCGATTTCATACTTTGTTATCCTATCAGCTTCCCTGCGGCAAGTCAATATCAGAACTCGCAGTTACGCGGGGTGCGCGGGAACGGCAGCACGTCGCGGATATTCTGCACACCGGTCACGAACATGATAAGGCGCTCAAAGCCAACACCAAAACCAGCATGCGGCACAGTGCCGTAGCGGCGCAGGTCGTTGTACCAGTAGTAAGCTTCCTTATCCATGCCCATGCGGTCGATATTGCCCTCCAGAATATCGAGGCGCTCCTCACGCTGGCTGCCGCCGATGATTTCGCCGATGCCGGGCACAAGCACGTCCATGGCGGTCACGGTCTTGCCATCCTCGTTCAAGCGCATGTAGAACGGCTTGATTTCCTTCGGGTAATTGTACACGATAACCGGGCACTTGAAGTGCTTCTCGGTCAGGAAACGCTCGTGCTCGCTCTGCATATCCATGCCCCAGTAGGGAGGATATTCAAACTTCTCACCACTGGCCTGCATGATTTCGATAGCCTCGGTGTAAGAGCAGCGCACAAAGGGCTTTTCGGCCACCTCTTCCAGGCGGGCGCGCAGGCCCTTATCCACAAACTTGCAGAAGAATTCAAAGTCACCGCTGGCATCATTCAGCATAGTGCGGGCAATGTGCTTGATGAAGGATTCTGCAATGTCCATATCGCCGTAGATATCACAGAAAGCGATTTCAGGCTCAATCATCCAGAACTCTGCGGCGTGGCGGGAGGTGTTGCTGTTCTCGGCTCGGAAGGTCGGGCCGAAGGTATAGATATTGCTCAGGGCGCAGGCAAAGGTCTCGCCCTCCAGCTGGCCGGAAACGGTCAGGTTGGCAGGTTTGCCGAAGAAATCGTTGTCGTACCCCTTGTTCTCGGCCAGGGGGTCCATCGTGGTCACACGGAACATCTCACCGGCGCCTTCGCAGTCGCTGGCCGTGATGATGGGGGTGTGAACCCACACGAAATCGCGCTCCAGGAAGAACTGGTGCACCGCAGCAGCCATGCGGGAGCGAGTGCGGAAAATAGCGCCGAACAGGTTGGTTCGCGGGCGCAGGTGCGCAATCGTGCGCAGGAATTCAGGGGAGTGACCCTTCTTCTGCAGCGGATAAGTCTCCGGTGCGGAACCCACAAGCTTGATTTCCGTTGCCTGAATTTCCCACTTCTGCTTGCCGGGGCTCTCAATAAGGCGGCCCAGAATGCTCACGGAAGAACCAGTCGTCATGCGACCAATTTCCTCGTACCCGGGAATACCGGCATCTGCCACTACCTGAATGGAGGCCAGGCTGGTGCCATCGTTCACCTCCAGGAAGGAAAAAGTCTTGGAATCGCGGCGGGTACGCACCCAGCCTTCCACCAGAATCTGCTCTGCAGGAGCTTCACTGGCCAACGCATGTTTGACTAATGTACGCTGAATGTTCATGTCTGCGCTGATTGTAGCACCGCCCCTGCCCCATTGCGAGCAAAAAAACCGGAATTGACAAAACGGAAACGCAGGCGTATGCTCACCGCCATGCAAGCAGATGAAAAAGCGCTCCATTACTTCCACCAGGGCTTCAATTGCGCCCAGTCCGTCTTTGCCGCTTTTGCTGACCAGGTAGGCCTGAGCGAGAAAGCTGCGCTCCGCTTTTCCTCTGCCTTCGGCGCCGGGCTCGGACGCATGCGCGGCACCTGCGGCGCTTTTTCCGGCCTCTGCATGGTGGCGGGATTCTGCAAAGGCAACCTGAGCGGCAACCCGGAAGAAAAAGAAATTATCTTCTCTCTCACGCGCGAACTCGCCGAGGAATTCAAGAAGGAGTTCGGCACTCTCACCTGCCGGGAGCTTCTGCACATGGACGAGGAAATGGAGGCCTCAGCCCGCCCAAACGACCGCACATCAGTCTATTACGCCAGCCGCCCTTGCGAAAGGTGTGTCGCTTTCTGTGCAACAAAAGCACAATCTATTCTTAATAACTATTTAAGTTAAGTAACCACAAAACGAGATTTTCACGCAAAAAAAGTTATTTTGCCTGCTATTTCTCTTGACGCGTTACTAAAAACCAGATATACTGAGCTCGTCTTCGGGACCGGACGTAAAACAAGGTTCCCGGGCTCGAAAGGGTCCGATTCATAGGGTAGTTGGGCACCCAGGGGCTTCGGCCCCTGGGTGACTTCCTTTTTCAGGAGGATGAGTTTTTGAATCACCTCACAGCAAAGCGATAGGAATTACAATAAGTTTGCGATGGACTAACATTTAGCTTGCAAAATGGCGAAGGTGTGTTAATATTCGCGCGCGGGGTGGTTCCCCCCCCGGGTTGTACAACATGAACAAAACACTTCATATTGTAGCAACTTTAGTTGCTTATGTCATGCTCGCCGCGGCTCCGATACTGGGTTCGGAGGCCATCGTCGAATCCACGCAGCAAGCCAGCAGCAAAATCAGCTGTTTTGAGGATTTGCGCGGGCGAGTGCTGGCCGTTCCTTCATCCACCGTGCAGGATATTTACGTGGAGGAGCATTATCCCGATATCAAGCTTGACCGCTTTGATACCGAGGCGGACATGATGCTTTCCCTGCAGCAGGAAAAGTGCGACGGCGCCATTATGGACGACGTTATCTGCTACGCACTGGTGCGCAAGACCCAGGGTGTCACCATCCTGCCGGACAGCCCCGTGCCCCCCTGCCAGATGGGCGTGGTATTCGGCAAACACAACCAGGAACTCTGCAACCAGTTCAACGCCTTTATCCGCCAGCTGAAAGCCAGTGGCGAACTCCAGACCATCATGGAGCGCTGGATCAAGCATTTCGATACAGCCGAAATGCCGAATCTCCCCCTGCCCACCCAGGGCGAACCCATCCGCGTGGCCATGGAGCCCTGCACGGAACCCATCGTGTTCATCAAGAACGAGAAAATCGCCGGTTTCGATGCCGAGCTGATTCAGCGCTTCTCCGTATACATCAACCGCCCGGTGGAAATCGTGGAGATGGAGTACGACTCCCTCATCGCCTCCACCACCACCGGCAAGGCAGACATGGCCGCCTCCGGCATTCTGATTACGGATGAACGCGCCGAGAGTGTACTTTTCTCCGAGCCGTACTATGACAGCCACTCCCGCGTAGCCGTGCTGACCAAGAACGCCCATCCCTCGATTGTATCCGGCAACGAGGGCGAGCAGAATCTCGGCATCTGGGGCACGGTGGTGCGCAGCTTCTACCGCAACATCATTGAAGAGCGCCGCTACATGCTTCTGTGGGACGGCCTGAAGGTAACCCTGCACATTTCTTTCTTCTCTGCACTGCTGGGCACCATTCTGGGAGCCTGCATCTGCTACCTGCGCATGAGCAAGAACCGCGTGCTGAGCAACATTGCCAAGGTGTACATCGACATCATGCGCGGCACGCCCATTCTGGTGCTTCTGATGATGATGTGCTATGTAGCCTTCACCAAGTTCGACAACACCCCGGTGGCCATCATCACCTTTGCCATGAACTTCGCGGCCTATGTCAGCGAAATGTTCCGCACTTCCATCAGCAGCATCGATAAGGGCCAGACAGAGGCCGGCATTGCCCTCGGCTTCACCCCGGTGCGCACTTTCTGCTACATCGTGCTGCCGCAGGCTATCCGCCGCGTGCTGCCCGTGTACAAGGGTGAGCTGATTTCCCTCATCAAGAACACCTCCATTGTGGGGTACGTAGCCGTGGCCGACCTCACCCGCGCCTCCTACATCATCCGCGGGCGTACGTTCGATCCCTTCTTCCCGCTGCTCATGGTGGCACTCATGTATTTCCTGATTGCCTGGTTGTTTACCTATGTGCTTGACCGCATTGGAAACAAAGTCTGCTGACCCTCAGAAACACACTCCCTTCCCCCCCTTCAAAATAAACGATGATTCAAATTAAACACCTTCAGAAGAAATTCGGCAATCTGGAAGTATTGCGCGATGTTAATCTGAATATCAAATGCGGAGAAGTCATCTCTATCATCGGCCCGTCCGGCACGGGTAAAAGCACCTTCCTCCGCTGCCTGAACCTGCTGGAGCAGCCCACCGGTGGCAGCATTGTCATTGATGGTGAGGAGGTTCTCAATGGCCGGGTCAATGTTTCCAAGCTTCGCCAGAAGATGGGCATGGTGTTCCAGTCCTTCAACCTCTTCAACCACCTCTCCGTGCTGGAGAACGTGTGCATCGGCCCCATGAAGCTGCTCGGCAAGAGCCGCGAGGAAGCCGAAAGCAAGGCCAGGGAACTGCTCAAGATGGTGGGCATGGCCGAAAAGGCCAGCGCCATGCCGGATGAACTTTCCGGCGGCCAGAAGCAGCGCGCCGCCATTGCCCGCTGCCTTTCCATGGACCCGGAAATCATCCTTTTCGATGAACCCACCTCCGCCCTGGACCCCACCATGGTGAGTGAGGTGCTCTCCGTTATCCGTGCACTGGCCCGCCAGGGCATGACCATGGCCATCGTGACCCACGAGATGAGCTTCGCTCGCGACGTGAGCACGCGCGTGGTATACATGGACGAAGGCATCATCTATGAAATCGGCACCTCCGAGGAAATCTTCGAGCATCCCAAGCGCGAGCGCACGCGCGTGTTTGTGAACCGCATCCGCGATTTCCACTTTGCCTTCCACAGCCCGGATTACGATCGCTTCCTGCTCAAATCCGAATGGCAGGCATACTGCAACAAGTATTTCCTCACCCGAGAAAGCATGCGCAAGGCCCAGCTGATTGGCAACGCCTTGTTCCGCATGATGCCGCTGGACAAGGGTACGCTGGATTTCTACTTCCGCTACTCTGAGCACACCCGCGAAATGAGCATGGAGGTACTCCTCCCCATCGGTGCATCCCCGGTCAATGTGGAGGGGAACACCGTTATCCACGAGCTCTGCTCCAAGGTGGAATGCAATCACGAGGCAGACCGCGTGAAATACCGCCTCTGCATGCGCCATAAGAACCGCTGATTCTTCCGCATCCATTTCATCGCGCACCTGCTTGATATCAAGCAGGTGCGCTTTTCTTCAAACGGATATAAATCAGTTGGAAAAAGGCAGCAGAATCGGCTTGCCAATCGGGCGGTTCTCATGTATAATGCGCGCGCATCCAAGCGATGATTCAAGCTATTATGTCCGGCAATCTCACTTACAAGCAGTCCGGCGTCGACACTATTGAGGCGCAGTCTTTTGTTTCTGATATCAGTGCACACGTGAAGCGCACGCAGAAAAACCGTCAGCTCTGCAATGCTTTCGGCCTTTTCGCTGCCGCTTATGACCTGTCTTCCTACAAGGAGCCGGTGATTGTGACCGGCACGGACGGCGTGGGCACCAAGACCGAAATCCTTTTTGATATGGACATGCTCGAGACCGCCGGTAAGGATCTGGTGGCCATGAACGTGAACGACCTGCTCACCACCGGTGGCGATCCCCTCATGTTCCTCGACTACCTCGGCATCTCCAACCTGGAAACCGAGCGTCCCCGCATCACCCGCCTGGTGGCCGGTATGTGCGACTATCTGGAAAGCTGCAACTGCATTCTGGCCGGTGGGGAAACCGCCGAAATGCCCGGCGTGGTACCCGAGGGCCTCGTGGAAATGGCCGGTTTCAGCATCGGCTGCGTGGAGAAGAGCGAGATGATTGACCCCTCCCAGGTGGCCGTGGGCGATATCCTCATCGGCTACCCCAGCGATGGTTTCCACGCCAACGGCTGGAGCCTGGTGCGCCGCGTACTGGCCCAGAACCCCGATCTGCTTACCAAGGAAGAGCTGCGCGACCTGCTCGCCCCCACCCGCCTGTACCATGACGTGGTGTACGACATGCGCAAGCTCGGTATCACCCCGAAAGCCTACGCCCACATCACCGGCGGCGGTCTGCCCGAAAACCTGGAACGCTTCCTCGGCGACAAGGGTGCCGACCTCGAAATCCCCTACTGGAACAACGAGCCCGCCCAGAAGGTGCTGCAGTTCGTTGACGCCGAAGACCGTTTCCACACCTTCAACATGGGTATCGGCTGGGTAGCCATCGTCTCCCCCGACCAGGTTGAACAGGCTCTTACCGCCGGTCCCGGTGGTACCGTCATCGGCACCATGCGCGAGGGTAAGGGCATCAAGGTCACCGTGCGCAAGTAAATTCATAATAAAGACCTTATATGTCTGCAGCCATTCGACTGCTCAAACCGCTCTCCTACTTCGAAGAGAAGTACGGGAACCCGGAATGGGCATTCAACAAGCTTTTCCTGCTCATGGAAAAGCAGCGCAACCGCGGCCAGGACGGCGCCGGCTTCGGCAGCATCAAGCTGAACATGCCGCTGGGTGAGCCGTACATCTTCCGCTCCCGCGCGGTTGGCGGCTCTGCTCTCACGGATCTTTTCACCACGCAACAGCGCAACCTGCGCCACATGCGCGAGGACGGCATCATCAACGGCACGGACGCCATCACCTTCAAGAAGCATTTCAACTTCGGTGGTGAAGTGCTGATGGGGCACATGCTCTACGGCACCAGCGGTGTGCAGTACGAGGAAGGCAGCTGCCATCCTTTCGTACGCCGCTCCAACTGGCCCACCCGTACCCTGATGCTGCAGGGCGATTTTTCCATGACCAACGTGGAGGAACTGCACGAGCGACTCATGGCACGCGGTCAGCACCCGGTGTTCGACAACAACACCCAGGCTGTGCTGGAAGAGGTAGGCTACTACTTGGACGAGGCCCACACGGATAAGTACCGCGAGCTGCGCAAGAAAGAGATTGATGGGCGCGAGATTCCGCAGATTATTTCTGCAGAGCTCAACCTCTTCGATGTCATCGGCAAGTCCTGCAAGGACTGGGACGGCGGCTATGTGCTCATGGGCGCTGTGGGTAATGGCGACTTCTTCTGCCTGCGCGACCCGCACGGCATCCGCCACTGCTACTACATCCAGACGGATGAGTTCATCGCCATTGCCAGCGAGCGAGTACCGCTGATGAGCGTGATGGAAGTGGAAGAGACCGAGGTGAAGGAGCTGCCCGCCGCCAACATGATTCTGGTGAAGGCCGACGGTCAGGTAACCATCAAGGAATACACCACTCCCGGCAAGTTCACGCCCTGCTGCTTCGAGGACATCTACACCTCCCGCGGCAACGACCCCGTCGTCTACCGCGAGCGTAAGGCCCTGGGCGCCAACCTCACTGAAAAGGTGGTAGCCAGCCTGGATGGAAGCGATTTCTCCAAGGCCGCCATCACCTTCATTCCCAACACGGCAGAGGTTTCCTACTATGGTCTGCTGGAAGGTCTGCGCGCCTACCGCCGCAACAAGGTGACCCAGGCCATGCTGGAGGCTTTCCGCAACGGCACCATGAGTGAGGAGCTCATCAACGAGCTCATCCTGCGCCGCTGGCCCCGCTCTGAAAAGATTGCACACAAGGACATCAAGCTCCGCACCTTCATCTCTGAGGCCAGCAGCCGCAAGCAGATGGCTTCCATGGTGTATGACCTGACCTACGGTGCTGTGGGCCCGGACGAAGTACTCGTGGCTATTGACGACTCCATCGTGCGTGGTACCACGCTGAAGATGAGTCTGCTCCGTCTGCTCTCCCGCACCAGGGCCCGCAAGATTGTCATCGTATCCTCTGCTCCGCAGGTGCGTTACCCTGACTTCTACGGCATCGACATGAGCGAGATGGGACAGTTCGTCGCCTTCCTTGCAGCCATCAACCTGCTGCACCGCAAGGGGCTCTCCAACATCATCACCGATGTGTACAACGAGTGCCGCTACCAGCTGACCCGCCCCGCAGAGCAGCGCACCAACCCGGTTCGCCGTATCTACGCCGCACTGACGGAGGACGAAATCACCGATGAGATTTCCCGCATGGTCACGCCGGAGGATTCTCCCTGCGAGATTCAGGTTATCTACCAGAGTCTGGAAGGCCTGCACGATGCCATCGAAGCCCCCTGCGGCGACTGGTACTTCAGCGGACTTTACCCGACCCCGGGCGGTTATACTCTCATTAACAAGACCTATATCGACTGGTACGAAAAGACCCGCGGCATGGCTCGCGAGTTCGTACTGTAAGACGATTCGCACTCTCGTGGGGGCCAGGGCCCTCCCCTTCCCCCACGAGGTGCAAACTACCCCAACACCACCCTATGTTCTACCAAAATGAAGGAAAGCCCCAAAGATTCGTATGCAGAGCAGAGCGATGAGGAGCTCGTAACGAGCACCCTCAACGGCCAGACGCGCGCATACGATGAGCTGATACGGCGCCACAGCCGTAAGCTCAATGCCATGCTCGTCCAGATGCTCAACAGCGAGGCAGATGCCTACGATGTGGCCCAGGAATCCTTCCTCAAAGCATTCCATTCCCTCCGTTATTTCAAGGGAAATAGCTCATTCTACACCTGGCTCTACTCCATTGCCCTGAACAACGCCCGCAACTACCTGCGCAAGCGTAAGCGTGAGCGAAGCTTCAGCCTGGACAATGATGAAAAAGGCAATCCCCTGGAGAAGGATGCCGAACTGGCTGATGCCAATCTGGAATCCGACCCCATCCGCAAGGCCCAGGTAAAAGACCTGCGCGGCAAACTGGCACGCGCCATTTCTCAGCTTTCCCCTGCCCACCAGGAGGTAGTGAACCTCTGCGATATCCAGGGGCTTTCCTACCCCCAGATTGCCAAACTCATCAACATCTCTGAGGGCACGCTGCGCTCCCGCCTGCACTATGCCCACCGGCAGCTCCAGGGCCTGCTGGCAGATGAGCTCTGAATCACCATTTAACTTCAATTCATGTCAGGTAGCACCTCTCGTCTGTTATCAGTAATCGCCATAGCAGGACTGTTGAGCTCCTGCGCCACGCAGATTCAAATGAGCTGCGCCGTGCCATCACGAGTCAGCCTACCGAGAGGCACTGCACTGGCGATTAAAGCGCAGGAATCCTCCACAGGCAGGGAAATACAAGCCGCGCTGTCCCAGGAACTGCAGCAAGGCTTGTTCTATACCATCTCCCCAGACGCAGAATATCAGATTCAGATTAGCGAAGCTGATGAGAGTCTCAAAATTAAAAGTTTCTTTCTGATAGCGGATGGATTCTTTTTAGATACCGAGACGGAGCTCAAGACTCGCATCAATCTATCCAGTAAAACAAATTCTTCATACGGTTATTCACAGCAATATAGAGTGAACTCCGATGACCATGATGACTATGTTGAGGCCCTATGCCACGAGATAGCAATCGATTTACAACCGCATCGTCTCATCTACACTGAGAAATTGGATGCCCCCAAGGAAAATCCTGCTTTTGAGCAGGCTGCAGACTATTGTAAGGGCGGCATGTGGCAGCACGCAGCCAAGGAGGCAGAGAAAGCCGTGCAGCTTACACCCCATGAGCCCGAGGCCCATTATCTGCAAGGCCTCATCCAGCGCCAGCTGGAAAACTATGATGCATCCAATACCTGTTTCGATAAGGCCTACCAGTTAAAGCCGGATGCCCGCTATGCTAAAGCCATCAAGATTAACAAGTTGATGCAAATGGGTGCCAGACACGTACGGCACCAGATGCAATTCAGCGGCAGCGATGAAGCCGCATTCAACAAGGGAACGCTACCCGCTTACATCAAAAAGAAAGATACGCCCTGGACGCAGCTCTTCGTGCCCTTGAACCTTTGAAGATAACATGAAACTGAGCATGCAGAGCAACCCGGATGAAGGGTTGATACTTATCGCCTTTGACGATGAAGGGCGCGGGGAATTGCTGCACAAGATAGAAACCGCCATAGCCGAAGAGGATCACGAATTCGGCGTACTCGGCGCAGGATTGACGGAGGATGGATTACGCGGGGATGGCTGGGTACTGAATGATTTCTACAACATCATCTGCGAATACGATGCGGAAGCCCCTCTTCATGCAGACACCAGCATCTCTATTTCCGGCGGTAAGGCCGCGCTCTCCGATTTGTGCATGCGCATCAGAGCCCTCCCCCAGGGAGGCGGCGAGCTTGAACTCCCGGCAAAGCCATACAGCAAGCCCCACCCCCGCAGGTTGCTGAACGTGATAAAAAGACTGTTTACCCGCTCCCGATAAATCGCCGGGTTCTTACGGAGCATCCACCAGCACCTCGCGGGCGCGGGTAGCACCAGAGGGCGCGGAGATAACGCCGTTCTCCTCCATCATATCCATAATCTTGGCAGCGCGACCGTAGCCGATGCTGAAGCGGCGCTGCAGGAGCGAGGTACTGGCCTTGCGCTCTGTCACCACAAGCTGCACGCAACGAGTGTACAGCTCAGCATCCTCATCGTTCATATTCTTGGTGCCGATGCGGCCACCATTATCCGCATTGGGCGAACCACCCTCGGCACTGTCCATCTCTGCGGCCACGCCCTGCTCGAACTTCTGCTTGGCATGGGCAGCGCAGTGAGCAATAATCTTGGCGATTTCGGCATCGCTCACAAAGGCGCCCTGCACGCGGGTCATCTTGGTGATACCGCCGGGCGGCAGGAACAAGCTGTCGCCCTTGCCAAGCAGGTTTTCTGCGCCGGCCTGGTCGATGATGATACGGGAATCCAGCGGGCTGGCCACACGGAAAGCGATTCGGCTGGGGATATTGGCCTTGATGATACCTGTCACCACATTGGCACGCGGAGTCTGCGTGGCCGCCACCAGGTGAATACCGGCAGCACGGGCCTTCTGCGTAAGGCGGGCAATGTAGTTTTCCAGGTCTTCCTTCACCACCATCATGAGGTCAGCAAGCTCATCGATAATGATAACGATGTACGGCAGCTTGAGCGGAATAGGCTCGGGGTCGTCGAAATCAAACTCATCCTGCTCATCCTCGCGGGCAAGAGCCACCTCGTCCTCTGCCTGGCGCTCAATCTCGCTGGCCATGGCCTCAATGGCGGCATAGTCGATGGGGGCATCCTCTTCCTCCTCCGGCTCATCGATGGGGCCGTCGTCCTCGCGGTTGTTGAAGTCCTCGAAGTTACGCACGCCCACCTGACTGAACAGGCGGTAGCGACGCTCCATTTCATTCACCGCCCAGCGCAGCGCACCAATCACACGGCCAGGCTGAGTCACCACCGGGCAAATGAGATGCGGCAGCTTGCGGTAAGGCTGCATTTCCACCACCTTGGGATCCACCAGAATAAGCTTCAGCTCCTCCGGGCGGAACTTATAGAGCATGGAAAGAATCATGCTGTTGATGCACACGGACTTACCGGAACCCGTGGTACCAGCCACCAGCGTATGCGGCATGGCAGCAAGGTCACCGATAACCGCGTTGCCGTACACATCCTTACCCAGCGCCACAGGAATACGCAGCTTCGGGCTGTTGAAATTATCTGACTGCAGCAGCTCACGCAGATAAACCGGCGATTTCTGAGCATTCTCCAGCTCGATACCCACCGTGTTCTTGCCGGGGATAGGAGCCAGAATATTCACTGACTTGGAGCTGGTGGCCAGCATGATATCCTTATCCAGCTTGGAGAAATCGCTCACGCGGCGACCGCGGGGGGGGTAAAATTCGTAGCGTGTGATGCTCGGGCCACGGGTAATGGCACCGGGCTCCACCGTAATTCGGAATGTATCCAGCGTCTCGATAATGCGCTGCTGCGTCTCATCCATCTCCCGCTGGGCAGCAGCAGTAACATCCTGAGAAACAGGCTCATACTTAAGCAATTCGTACGGCGGCAAGGGATAATCCTCATATTGCACGCGGGTATCCTTCTTATCCAGCGGGCCAGCAGAACGGGACGTGGCCGCCTTGGAAGCCGGAGCAGCAGCCTTGGCTGCCCTGGGTGCAGGTTTCGGAGCAGGATTCTGCGCGGCAATGCGGCGATCCATCTGTTCCTGCAGACGCGGGTTCACCGGGCTGCGGCGAGCAGGTGCAGGCAGCGGCTCCGCATCTGCACCAGGTGCATTGCGCAGCGCAATTTCCTCCTCCACCGGAGCCATGAGATCCAGCAGATTGGCGCGGTTACTGGTGGGCGCATACTGGCGACCACGGCCAGTGGGCGGCCGCTGAGTTTCCACTCGGTTAGCTTCCCGGCGGCGGCTATCTGCCATCTGCTGCTCAATCGAAGGCATGGGCGGATAATCATCCACCACATACTCCGGTTCCGGAGCGCGGCGAGAATCAGCCCCGGCACGCTTGCGGGAGGGCGCATTTTCCACAGGTTCATCCGGGAAAAGGGAATTCTGGTCTTCGCCTGCGGCACGCCGGGCCTCTACGCGGGCCACCTCAGCATCTGCCGCGGCAGCAGCCTTGGCCGCAGCCATCTCGCGTTCCAGTTCCTCATTGTGCTCACGCATCTTCTGCTCACGCTCCGCGCGGCGGCGTTCCTTCTTCTCAGCCCGGTTGCTGCGCCAGCGGCACCACGAATCGGCTATATCATACCAGGATTCTTTCCAGAACTGAATAAACGTGAACCGGGCAAAATAAATCCACCCCACAGCATGCAGCAGCAGGAATGACACCAACGCCCAGCGCGTGCCGGCATAAGGCTCCACCAGGCAGCATCCATCCAGATACCCCAGAAGACCACCTACCGAATACAGATGATGCGCGGTCTTCCAATCATCCAGGAACCAGGGCTGAAGCGCAAGAATGGCGCTGGAGAAAATCACCAGGCAAATCATGGCCACAAGCTGCAGCACAAAAGGACGACGCGGCCAGATAACGAGGCCCACAGAAAAGATGAGAAGCAGAGCCATGGCATACAGCGAGACAGCCCCCAGCAGCCAATTGCAGATTCCCGCCAGATACAAGCCGATAATCCCCAGCCAGTTGGTACAGGGAGCCTCCTCTGCCACGGTGCCGCCGGTCGGGTTCAGAAAATCCCACCCCATCTCTGAGTGGTTGTAACTCAGAAGACTAGCCGCCACCACAAGAGACAACACAACAAGGCTCACGCCAGTCACTCTGGTGGGCCATGTCCGTTTCTCCCGCTGGGGCATCTGGGGTTCTGTCTCGTACTCCATAATACAGTCGGCATATCATACTATCCACGCACCCAGTTCCGCAAGCGTAAAATGCGTTCTATGCCGCATTTAAAAATTTTCCACGCAGAAAGGACAGAATCAGAAAGATATTGCACACAGCACAGGATTATGGTACAGTGCTGGCGCCGGCTTATGAGAGAAGAATTAGCACCGAATGAGGACATTGTCTTTGCCCAGCAGAACCAGAAGGTTATGAAGAGCCGGGGAAGCGCCATCAACAAACCCCGCCAGCTGGTCAGCGCAGGCGTGGTCATCACCTGGCATGTACTGGCTCTGATTTCACTGAACCTCTGGTTACTGCGCCTGCTTGGCTATATTCCCCTGCCCTGGTAAGCAGCGTTTCAAAAAGCACCGAAGAGAAGCCCGCCGGTCTGGCGGGCTTTCGTATGTAAGCAATCAGCGGCGCATGCGGTTGATGGGCATCACCCCGTAATCTGCAGCATCCTGCGGCGCGGAGGGAATTTCCTCACAAGCTCCACCCTGAAGCACCTCCAGCTCCGTCACCGGGCGAATCGGCGTCATCACATCGCCCAGGTCGGCATAATAGTGCTTCTGCGTCAGGCGAACCAGCTGCCCTGGCTTGAGCTCTGCCAGTTTCTGCAGCATACCTTCCGGCTGCCCGGGCACATCATTCCGGGCATCAACCATCAGCATATTGCCGGCGGCTGCCATGTCATCACCATACTTACCAGGCTTTTCGTATGCCTCATTGGTAAGCACCCGGAACTGGGCCACCTTCACAGCGTGGTCGCAGCGGTCCGGGCAAAGGGCCGTACGGAAATAACATGGACGCTCCATGGTGCCCACGTACTGGGCGGTCACCGTATTAGATGCAAGCAAATCAGCCTTCTCCGGCAGGGGAGAAGCCACAACAGAGGGCAGCAAAGCCGCAATCATGAGAAAAAGTCCGGATTTCATATGCGTTTAACTGGTTTGACGTCTATGAAGCGTTTTGCGTTGAGAAAATTATTTATTTTTCTGCAGAAGGCAACAAAAGCCCCCTGCCCCGAACCCATGCGCCGGCAATAAGCGGTATGCAGGAAAATCTGCAAGAGCAGAGCGGAACGGCGCCAGCAGAGGCACCTCCACCGCCTGCCATTCAGGGTTGCGCTTGAGGATATAAGCCATCACCTTTTCATTTTCCTCCGGGTCATACGTGCAGGTAGTGTACACAATGTGCCCGCCGGGGGCAACGCACTGCACAGCAGAAAGCATGATACCCTTCTGGCGCTTGGCATTTCCATTCACCATACCGGAGCCCAGGCAGCCGGGGTTCTTGATTCCCTTGCACAGCAGAGACTGCCCGCTGCAGGGTGCATCCACCAGCAGCAGGTCAAACAGCTCTCCACTGCGGGCCCACTGGTCAGGGCGGTTTCCCGTAACCCGCACCTGCGGCATACCACACTGCTCCAGATTCTGGCGCAGAATACCACGCCGCCCGGGATGCACCTCATTGGCCGTGTGATTACCTGCGCCAAATCGCGCAGCCATCAGCATAGTCTTGCCACCGGGTGCAGCACACATATCCAGAGAGGAAGCAGGCGCCGGCACCTCGGCCAGGCATGCAGACTCCCAGCAGGATGACAAATCCAGCGAATAATACAGACCGGCGGCATAGTCTGCATGCGCCGTGGGCTTCACCCCCTCTGCCGGCACATACACGCGCGGCGGCAGCCACGGAGCATCCAGCTCCGAGCAGGCAAACGGCGGCACATACTCCTGCGGAGCACGAGCGGTGAGCACCACCGCCTGGCGGGAGGAAACACCCGCCCGCATAGCCGCAAGCAGAGACTCCGCAGCCTCACCCTCTAAGCCGAGACGCGCGCAGAGTCTCAATTCTCCTTTGGCAAAATCCTCAGCCATAGCAGCTCACAGGCCTCAACCGCGGGCATCAGCCTCTACCAGAGCCATCTTGGCAGCGCCGATGATACCGGCCTCATTGCTGAACTGCGCAGGAAGAATGCGCAGCTTCTCATAATGCGGCGCATACATCTGAGCCTTCAAGTAAGCGCGCAGCGGCTCCATGAGCAAGTCACCAGCCTTAGCCACACCACCACCGATGATGAAGGCAGCGGGATTCAGCAGGTAATGGCAGTTCAGCAGGCCTGTGGCAAGCTTGCGGGCAATGTCATCCCACATAGCCAGCGCCACGGCATCACCCTCCTTGGCAGCCAGCTCCAGCGGGTACGGGGCGCAATCCTCAAAACTCTTCTCCTGCCCTGCTGCAGCATAGGCAGCTGCAGCATCCTCCTGAATGCGGGGGTGACCGATATAATTTTCCAGAGCACCATGATTGTGGTAATAGCCTTCGCGGCCATTGTAATCAATGCTCACATGCCCCAGCTCACCTGCAGCCCCCAGAGCACCACGCAGCATCTGGCCGTTGGCCACAATGCCGGAGCCCACACCCGTACCCAGGGTCAGGCACACCAGGTCATTCAGACCCTTACCAGCGCCAAGCTTCCATTCTGCATAGGCCATGCAGTTAGCATCATTATCCACCGCTGCGGGCAGCCCGGTCATCTCCTCCAGCATCTGGCGCACGGGCACATCATACCAGCCCGGCACGTTGGTCAGCGAATCGGCAATGCCGCGGTCATGATTCACAAAGCCCGGAATCCCCATACCCACGGCCTTCACCTCAGGGTATTCTGCAATCAGGGCCTTCAGGCGCTTGCCTACCTCCTCGAAAATTGCCTCCGGCGCCACAAAATCCTGCGTGCGTACCGGCTCGGCACGCGCAATCAGCTCTGTGCCCTGCACCACTGCAATCTTGATAGAGGTCCCCCCCATATCCACACCAATGCTCAAATCATTCTCTGCCATATGCCCTGCATTTTATCACACCCTCCAGTAGCGGAAAAGAGAAAAATACCACCTGCTGCGTTTTTTCTGTCTTTTCCACCCGGAGTGGCACCACCTGTATCTCCGCCGGCAGAATCACCATGGGGCGCGGCAGCAGCCCGCTCCCGATTCCCACCGGAAATGACACAGTCAAACAAACCATGCGACATACTGCTCGCCATTTACCAGATACACATGCGGATGCCATTCATCCATCATGTCAAAGCCCCGCAACGCACTACCCGGATCCAGCCCGACAGCAGCCTTGTAACTGTTTCCTTTTAAGCTCCTTGATAAAACACCTGTTTATCACCCCCGTCCAACAGAATAACAAAAGGATACCATTTTTTACAGCAGCCCTTTCATAATGAACACATTATCACGGAATTTCACAAGCAAAAAAAGAAAACAAAAAAAACGGGTGCGGCTGCACCCGGTTTTTCATCTGGCAGAATTTATTTCTTCGGGAAGCTTACCTTCACTTTCTTGCTCTTCCAGGCGCGGATGAAATCCTGCTGAAGGCGGGCAGCCGTGCGGTGCGGCTTAATCAATTCCTGGGCAGCATCCTCCGGGGACTTTCCATCCAGCAGCGCCTGCAGATACGCCTTCATGGCATCCACACCCTTCTTGCCATCCAGGTGCACAAAAAAGGCAACCGTCATAACAGAAAGCATGTACGTATCCTTGCCCTGCGGCATGTAGCCATACATGGTCTGCTGATTCATGGTGAAGAACTCCTCCAGTTTGAAATCGAAGTCCAGAGCTCCGTGCTCTGCGCGCTGCCTGGCAGCATGCAGAATGAGGGAGAAACCACGGTCAAAATCCAGGTCCTCGCCCACATAAGGCACATAGCCCACATACTCAGCCCAGCCTTCATTTGCCCAGATAGGAAGCGAATTAAGCAGGAACTGCTGGTGGGTAAGCTCATGCACCAGAGCGTGGGTATCAATATCCTCGCGTTCCACCTTACCGCTGCGGCCGATTCCGAGCGAGGGAAACGGAATCATCACCTTATCAATGGCAATATCAGCCTCCTTGAGCGGGCCGCCCGTCTTGCGATAAGCCCCCAGGAACACACCGGCGGAGTTCGTGGGACCACCTGCCGCATAATATTCCTCCATGCCAGGCTGCAGCTCCACGATGAATTTCTTCTCCCCGCGGTCTGCAGATGAACGCGGCACCGGCAGCACCTCAGCAATGGCTTTGCAGGCAGCGTAAGCGCATTCGCAAAGGCGCGCCACCGTCTTCTGAGCCTCCGGCTGCAGTTTCGCCTTGGAAACAAAGGCAAAATTGTTGGAGACATAGGTGAACCCGGCGCCCGGGGCGCCGCCCGCCATCTCCTGCACCTCGGTATCCTTGGGCACAGAAACGCTGCGCGGCCAGTCTCCCGGAGACTTCACGCGCACATTTTTCACCCCCATTTCCCGCAGCTCCTTTTTCTTGCGGCTGGCGGCCTTGCGCACATTGCGCTCCTTTTCCTTGCCAGCGCGATTGGAGCTGCGGTCACGCCCCGTATCGCCCATTGCCTGCATGGGGCCCAGGGCAACCAGCAAGGCAATCAACAAATGAAAAATTCTTTTCATAGCGATACGGTCTCCGTGCAAAGGGGTTATCGGGTCAGGCCATCGCGCTTAGCCTGGTTCCAGTAGGCGTACTCAGAGCGGTTGAAATCAACATACTCCGGAGAAAGGTCAGTGGTATAAACCACATAATCCACATCGCCCAGGTTCAGGTTGATGAGGATTTCGAACTCACGAGCCTGAACGCGCTCGCGGAGGTCATCGCTGGGGGTATCGGTCTGCTCACCACCGCGGCATGCGGGCAGGCCGGCGATGTCAATATCCACCTTCTCCTCCACCACGCGGACACCAGAATAGCCCACAGCGTGAATAATACGGCCCCAGTTCGGATCACCACCGTTCCAGGAGCTCTTCACCAGGTTGGACTTGGCCACACCTTCAGCCACGCGCTTGGCTTCCTCCTGCGTGGGGGCGCCCACAACCTTCACTGTCACAAACTTTGTTACGCGCTCACCATCCTGCACAATGCGCTTGGCCTGCTCCAGCATCACATAATGCAGAGCAGCCACAAACTCATCCCAGCCCTCGCTGCCGGGAGCCAGCTGCACACCGGATGCACCGTTGGCCATCACCAGCGTGGTGTCGTTGGTGCTCATGTCGCCATCGATGGTGATGCGATTAAACGAATGCTCCACGCCCTCGCGCACAATGGTATCCAGATTCTCACGGGACACACCGGCATCTGTGCAGATAAGGCAGATCATCGTAGCCATGCAGGGAGAAATCATACCTGCGCCCTTGCAGCAGGAACCAATGCGCACCGGCTTGCCGCCTATGGTGATTTCCACAGCAACCTCCTTCTCACGGGTATCGCTGGTAATGATGGCAGAGGCCACATCATGCCCCTTCTCTGCAGAGAGGCCTGAGCACAGCTCCGGCAGGCGCGGCGTAATGCGCATCATGGGCATGGGCAGGCCAATCACGCCGGTAGAACACACAGCTACCTCACTAGGGGTAAGCCCCAGCTGCTCTGCCACCACACTGCACTCCAGGCGTGCATCCTCCACACCGCGGGCACCCGTGCAGGCATTGGCATTGCCGCTGTTGGCCACAATGGCCCGCACATTGCCACGGCTAAGGTGGTGCTCACTCACGCGCACGCAGGCGGCGCGCACACGATTGGTGGTAAATGTACCGGACGATGTTGTCGGCAGCTCGGAATAAACCAGAGCCAGGTCCAGGCGCGTTGCTTCCGGCTTCTTGATACCACAGCTCAGCGCATTGGCAACAAATCCCTTTGCGGCAGTTACGCCGCCCTCTATGCTCTTCATGGTGCAATCAGACATGGTTTCTTGCAAAAATTTCCTTGCTGGCACCTAATTTGCCACATTTTTCCTTTGGCTTCAAGACTAATCATTGCCCACACCTGCCGAAAATCAGGCATATCCCCAGTAACATACCACCCCGGCCGCTTATTCAGCAACCGGGGTGGTATCAACTTTTCTCTCTCTTTACTGAAACTCGCTCTCGCGGGTTACGTCCCTAGACTAGCATAATTTCCTACAAAGTCAAGAGGGTTTTTAGTTTTTTTGCAAATTCTTTTCCTCGCCGGAATAAAAAACACCCCGCCAACATGACGGGGTGCCGGAAATCTGCATTCTAACGCAGGCAATTACATGCCATCGGGTTCGAAGCGGGAGTTGTTGGTGCCGTGGTAGTACATACCATGAGCACCCACGGGGATGTAACCATACTGCTGAGACACAGGCTGAGTCACAGAATACAGCTGGTTGGTACCGTCAATCTGCACGGTGATGTTCTGACCCTTGGTGTTGCCCATGGCATCAGTCAGGTAACGGCCGGCAAGAGCACCAGCTACACCGAAACCAGCGGTAGATACAAGCTTACCCGTACCGCCACCCAGCAGGGAGCCGGAAGCAGCGCCAAGCACAGCACCCACACCCGTGCCAACATTCTTGGCTGACTTGGTCGTTTCGATATTCACATTCTTGGCAGCCACCACAGTGGCAGGAAAAGCCTGAGCACCATAACCCACCTTTTCGGGAGCCACGTTGTTACCGTCCACCATGGTGGAGCAGGATGCGAGAAGCATGGCAGAGCCAGCTACGATAGCACATGCGATATGTTTCATTTTCATATTTTGGGAATAATTTAGTTATTGGAGGATATGAGGCGAATCGCAGGTAGTATATCCTATAGTCCCGCTGGGAGTCAAGCCTATTTACGGCATGAAATACTCCGTCCTCACTCAATCAGGCGCACATGCAGACACATTTGATGCAAAAGAAAGAAAAAAAGTCACAAATTTGACTTGCAATTAAGACCATTCTGCTGTATAAGTGGCCACCACATTTCCGCAGTGATGCGGAGTTAACCTTTACCTAATACACATATATGTCTAAGCACTCCACACTCAAGGCTACTGGTACCGTCGGCGGCAAGCGTTCTGTTCTCAAGCGTTTCGAGCGCGTGAAGCTCATGAAGGAACGCGGTCAGTGGAAGGAAGGTCAGAGCCCCATCGGTCTGCCCAAGACCAAGTTCGAGGCCTGATTCAGCCCCTCACGAGAGGGTACTCACATTTTCTGGAGCCCCCGGTTGTGGCAACCGCGGGGCTTCTTTTATCACTATACGTTCAGAGAAATCTACCATGTCTGATACCAATGGTTATCCCGCCGCGCCGGAAGGCAGCGTGCGACTTAACAAATTTCTGGCCATGTGCGGGTACGAAAGCCGCCGCACGGCCGACCGACTCATAGCCGAAGGGCGAGTGGAAGTGAACGGCAAAGCCGTAGACACCCCTGGTCTGCGCGTTATGCCCAGCGATTTTGTGCGAGTAGACGGCCGCCGCGCCGTACCGCAGGAGGAAGTAGTCATCCTGCTCAACAAGCCGCGTGGCTTTGTGTGCAGCCGCGAGGCACAGGGTGCCATTGGCACCGTATATGACCTGCTGCCGGCCAAGTACCGCCACGCCAACTACGTGGGCCGCCTGGATGCCGATAGCGAAGGCCTGCTCATTTTCACGAACAACGGCAGCATGAGCCAGAACCTGGCCCACCCCAGCGGAGGTATCGAAAAGGAATACTGGGTAACGCTTGACCAGGCATTCGACAGCAGCGTGCTCATTCAGCTTCTGAAGGGTGTACGCATTCCGGAAGGCCAGGCCAAGGCCAAATATGTTTCCCGCCTCTCTGCCCGCCGCGCCTGTGTGGTGCTGGAGCAGGGTCTCAAGCGCCAGGTGCGCCAGATGTTCGCCTGCCTTGGCCTGCGTGTCAAGAAGCTGGTGCGCGTGCGTATCGGCTCCCTCTGGGGTGGCGACCTGGAGCCCGGCCACTGCCAGCTCATGACTGCTGAGCAGATTGCCCAGGCCGGCACCAACCCGCGCCGCCGCAAGGGGCTCGTGGGTGCCAAGCAGGTATTCAAGCCGCGTCCCAACCCCGCCGTCAGCAAGCAGCAGGAGGAAGACGATGACGATAACTACGTATTCAACCCCGCCGACTTCGAGACTGAGGAGGAAGCCCTGGGCATCGTCACCAAGTTCAATGAAGGTGAAGCCTTTGAGCCCGAGCGCGAGGAAGGCCGCCGTCCCTTCGGCCGCGCTCCCCGCAACCGTCGCGAGGACTCCCGCAGCTTCGGTGACCGCAAGCCTTTCGGCGAGCGCCGCTCCTTTGGCGAGCGCAAATCTTTCGGCGAGCGCAAGCCCTTCGGTGAGCGTCGCACCTTCGATGGTGAGCGCCGTTCCTTCGGCGAGCGCAAGCCCTTTGGTGAGCGTCGCTCCTTCGATGGTGAGCGCCGTTCCTTCGGCGACCGCAAGCCTTTCGGCGAGCGCCGTTCCTTCGATAGTGAGCGCCGTTCCTTCGGCGAGCGCAAGTCTTTCGGCGAGCGCAAGTCTTTCGGTGAGCGCAAGTCTTTCGATGAGCGCCGCAGCTTCGATGGCGAGCGCAAGTCCTTCGGCGAACGTAAGTCCTTCGGTGAGCGCCGCAGCTTTGGTGACCGCAAGCCGTCATTCGGCGGGCGCAAGCCGTTCAACCGCAACGGTGGCGGCCGCAACTCCGGCGGATTCCGCCGCGGTGAGTAAACCACACCTTTTTCACCCGGTGCTGATAAACCATGTCAGCACCGGGTTTTCTTTTCAACCAGTCGTCTCCATCCCTTGTCAAAATCAGCACGCGCATGAAATCTCCCCTTCTTCTCACTCTCCTGCTTGCCCTGCCCCTGCTGGCCGAATCTGCCGCGCCGGATTCATACTCCTGCGCAGATGAGCGCATGGAACTGAGCGTAGCAGAACTCAAGGAGGCCGCAGAAAAGGGGGACGCCTATTCCCAGCGGCAGCTCTACCTGCGCTATGCGCTCAAGGGGCACGCAACCCAGGCCGCAGCATGGGCAGACCGCCTTATCGCCAACCTCAGCGAAAAAAGCCAAGCCGGGGATCAGAAAGCCATGTGGATGCTGGCACGCCTGTTCATGACCGGAGATAACGTCATCCCCGCAGACCAGGCCCGCAGCGTGGAGTGGTTCAACCGGCTTTCTGCCGCAGGCGAACCTTCTGCCTCCTTTATACTGGGTGATTTATACTCCAGACAGAACAGCCCCGAAGCAGCAGCCTCCGCCTATGCCAAGGCTTACCAGATATACAGCAGCCAGGCCGCGGCAGGAGATACCGAAGCCCTCTACTGGCAGGGCTACATGGAATTGAACGGCCTTGGCTGCACCCAGCAGGCAGAAGCCGGTATCAACAAGCTCGAAACCGCGGCCAGTCGTGGTGCCCTGCCCGCCGCCTACCAGCTTTTCAAGGTGTATACCCAGGGAATCGGCACTGCGGCAGACGCGGCAAAAGCGCTCACTTATGCCACCCAGCTGGCAGACCAGGGCAAGGACGCCCAGATGGCCTACGTCGTGGCAGATGCCTACCTGAAAGGCACCGGTACAGCACCGGACAAGGCCAAGGGCATGCAGTACCTGGACAAGGCCGTGGCCGCCCAGGTGCCCGATGCCCTCTACCACCGCGGCTGGCTGCTGCAAGAGGAAGGAAAGGCCGCAGAAGCTCTGAGCTACTACCGGGCCGCCGCACAACAGGGGCACGCAGATGCCGCCGTAAAGGCCGGCGCCATGCTCATCTTTGGCGATGGCGTGGAAGCAGACTCCGCAGAAGGGCTCAAAATCCTGCAATATGCTGATGCCGCCCTGGAAAGCCCCTTGGCCCCTTACGAACTGGGCCGGTATTACGACAGCGTGGGCGAAAACGCCCTGGCAGATGAATACTACATCACCGCCAGCACCCGCGGCCTCCCCGCAGCCATGGCCCGCCGCGGCCTGCTGCACCTGGACCCCACGGCCCCGGTTACATGGAACCCCACCGCCACCTACCACTGGTGGAAACTCGGAGCCGATGCCGGAGATGCCACCTGCACCCTCTACCTGCGGCTCTACCTCTTCGTCTTCATCCCCCTGCTCCTCATCATCATATTCGGGCTGCCGCTCTACATGGTACACCACCTCATGAGCAAACGCGCCGCCCAGGCAGAACAGGAGTAAGCAGCTAAATCCCCCCCCATTGCCGCAGGCGTTTTTTGCTTGCAATTCTGGCGCGGTGTGTTAGGATATGCGATATGCGAAAAACCACCACTACGATGATGGCTGCACTGTGCATGGCCCCGCTCATGGCAGCTTCTCTTCAGGATATAGCAAATAACCTTCCGGTTGTCTCGCGTGTCTCCGGGCACAAGCTCGAAATTCCCAGCGTTCCTGGTGCAGAGGTGCGTTTCCTGGGTGCAGACTACGAGCAGATTATCCGCAACGGCGGAAATATTGTAACCCCGCTGGCTGATACCCAGGTTAAGGTAAGCTTCGTGGTCAGCCGGGATGGCGAGGAAGTCGTCTCCCGCGATTATGATGTAACCGTTCCCGGCATGCTGCCCGCAGTGGCAGATGCCAACCCTGCCCCCAAGGTGGTGCCCGCCCTGCTGAACTGGGTAGGCGGCACCGGCAGCTACACCCTGGGCAAGGAAGTGACACTTTCCGCAAGCGCAGAACTGGCCCCCACCCTGGCCGCAGAGCTGGAGGAAATGCTGGGCTGCAAGGTAACGGTCGTTACCCCCGGGGAGAAGGCAGATATCACCCTCGGTATCTGCAACAGCCTCATCCTGGACAAGGAGGGCTACACCCTCGATATCACCCCTGAAAAAGGCATCAGCATTGCTGCCACCACGGAAACCGGCCTCTACTGGGGCACCCGCTCCGTGCTCCAGATGCTGCAGCAAGGCAAGGGCGCAGTCCCCTGCGGCCGCGCGCTGGATATTCCCCGCTACCAGGTGCGCAGCTTCCTGCTGGACGTAGGCCGCCTGCCCATCCCCATGAGCTATGTGAAGGATGTGGTGAAATACATGGCCTGGTTCAAGATGAACGACCTGCATATCCACCTGAATGATAACTACATCTTCCATGAGCAATATGTGGATGCAGGCGAAGATCCCTTCGTCAAATCCTATACCGCTTTCCGTCTGGAATCCGATATGGTAGGCGAAAACGGCACCCGCCTGACCGCCGATGACCTCTCCTACTCCAAGGACGAGTTCCGCGCCCTCATCCGCTTTGCCAAGGAGCACGGCGTCAACATCATCCCGGAGTTCGATACCCCCGCCCACGCCCTTTCCTTCACCCGCGTCCGCCCGGATCTCATCTACAAGAGCCGCAACAAGCGCGCCTGTGAGATGCTCGATGCCACCAACCCGGAGACGCTCAAGTTCGTGGAAAAGGTATTCGATGAATACCTGCTGCCCGACAAAGGCCGCGAGGCCGTCTTCAGCGGCTGCGAGGTCATGCACGTAGGTGCCGATGAATTCCACGGCGATGCCGAACACTACCGCGCCTATGCCGATGCCCTGCTCAAGATGGTGCAGTCCAAGGGCTACACCCCGCGTATCTGGGGCAGCCTGAACACCAAGAAAGGCACCACCCCGGTGCATGCCAAGGGCGTGCAGATGAACCTCTGGAACGGCGGCTGGGCCAAGGCCTGGGACTCCATCCGCCAGGGGTACGATGTCATCAATACCAACGATGGCGCACTCTACATCGTACCCTTCGCTCCGTACTACCGCATGGATGCCCGCCACAAGTGGGTACACGAGCACTGGCGCGTGAACCGCATTGCAGATGAAACCGTACCCACCGGCCACCCGCAGCTGCTCGGTGCCGCCTTCGGTATATGGAATGATATGATTGACCAGCGCTATGTGGGCTACAGCGCCTACGATATCTGGCACATGTTCAGCAACTCCGTGGATGTACTGGCAGGCAAGATGTGGGGCAGCGATGCCACCACCACCAGCTACGAGGCTCACAAGCAGCAGCTCAGCACCATCAACCGCATCCCCGGCCTCAATCCCCGGGCACTCTGGAAGAACGGTGCAAGCTACATCTGCCACCCCTCTGCACTTCCCTGCGAAATCGCCCAGCCCTGCATGGGCCCGGACTACCACCTGAGCATGGATATCATGCTCACAGAAGCCCCTGTCCCCGGAGAGGAACAGGTGCTGCTCAAGGGTGAATCCGGCGTGTTCTGCGCTGCCCTCAGCGATGGCACCATCGGCTTCCGCCGCGACGATAGCATGGAATTCTCCTTCAACTGCAAGCTCCCTGTGGGTGAACGCGTGAAGCTGGAACTCATCGGCACCCCCGGCAGCACCAGACTCCTGCTGAACGGCCAGCCCGCCGGCCAGTGCACCCTCACCCGATTCCACCGCAACCCGGAGGGCCTCGTCAACTCCTTCGTTCTGCCGCTGGAGGTGATTGGCAGCAGCTTCACGGGCAAGGTCTACACGCTGGAGGTGAAGCACACCACCCCGGCAGGCCCCACAAAGGACCCCAACCTTAAGTAATTTATGAGTCTTACCCCCCAACAGGAATACGAAGCCGGCGCCGCCGCGTTCAAGGCTGGAGATGCCGCCACCGGTGCCAACCACCTGCGCAACGCCGCCTTTGCCGGCCACGCAGAGGCCCAGAACCAGCTGGCCCGCGTCTATTTCGCCCAGCTCAAAAACCACGGTGACCTCGTTTCCCTGGAATCCGCCGCGCAGAATGGTGACCACGTGGCTCTCTTCGTGCTTGCTATGTGCCTCATCGAAGGCAGGCTCATGGAGAAAGACACGGATAAAGCACTCACGGCGCTCAAGCATGCCGCCGCCATGGGTAACGCCATGGCAGAAGCCATGCTGGCCCAGGCACAAGGCTGATTACAGGCTTCAGCATCCTGTTATTTCAAGAAATCCCCGGGTTCTGCCCGGGGATTTTCTTATTCAGGCTTCGCCACGCAAGCAAGCACACACGCGGATTGGGCTTGATGCGTGGGGATGAATGTGATAAAATGCGCGCCGTGAAGGTTATTGTAGTTACAGGAGGCATAGCCTCCGGCAAGTCCACAGTGGTGGAAATGCTGCAGGAATTAGGAGGAGCCGGCGTAGAACTGTTCGATTGCGATGCCGCCGTGGCCGACCTGCAGCAACAGGGTAAATTGTCCCGAGACCTCGTTACGGTGTTCGGGACAGAAGCGTTGTGCGATGATGGTAAGGTAAATAAGGATTACCTGCGCCAGATTGTACAGAACAACCCGGAGGGCCGAGACAAACTCAATAACCTGATTCACCCGAAACTGGCCCAGATGTGCCTGGACGCGCAGGCGGAGGCCCGCCGCCGCGGAGACGTGCACAGTTTCCTGGTGGATATCCCGCTGTATTTCGAAAGCCCGGTGGAATTCGGCGCAGATATCGTGTGCGTGGTGGCCGTGACACCAGAGACGCAGATAGCCCGCATGGCCAGCCGCGATGGCTTTGACCGCACCCAGGCAGAGGCTATGCTGAACGCCCAGATGCCCACGCAGGCCAAGATAGACCGCGCCAACCTCGTGTTCTGGAACGAAGGCAGCACCGAAACCCTGCGCAGGCAGGTGGAGCTTTTCTACAATACTGAACTGGCAGCAGATGCCAAGGCCATGCACGCCCGTTCCGTGGTCATCAACCTGAACGAGCTGCGCGCCCTGCCGCTCAATGAACTGCAGCGCATTGCCACCACCACCGCCCGCCGCGGCACAGAATCCCTGCCCCGCCCGCAGCTGGTGGCAGAACTGGCCCGCACTTATCTGGCAGAAGGCAGCCAGGTTATCGTGAGCGGTGTGCTGGAATTCGGCAAGGACAACCTGGTTTTCCTGCGCGACGAAGCCCGCAGTTTCCGCCCCGGCGATGATGACCCCCGCATACCGCAGGACCTCATCCGCAAGTTTGAACTGCGCCCGGGCAACGCCGTGAAGGTGAAGCTTAACCCCGCACAGAACAAGAACGACCGCGGTCTTACCGCAGGTGAAGTGCTGGAGATTGAATCCACCCCGGTGGCAGAATACACCCAGCCCAAACCCTTTGACCGCCTTACGCCGCTTATTCCCAGCGAGCGTCTGATTCTGGAGAACCCGGACATCAAATCCCCGGCCATGCGTGTGCTGGATCTCATCACCCCGCTGGGTCTGGGGCAGCGAGCCCTGGTAGTAGCCCCGCCGCGCGGCGGTAAGACCGTGCTGCTCAAGACCATGGCCAAGAGCCTGCGCGCCAATTACCCCAAGACCCACCTGCTGGTGCTGCTGCTGGATGAGCGCCCGGAGGAAGTAACTGACTTTGAGGACACGGTGGATGTGCCGGTATACGCCTCCACCTTCGATGAACCGTCCCGCCGCCATGCCCAGCTGAGCGACCTGCTGCTGGAGCGTGCCCGCCGCCTGGTGGAACAGGGGAAGGACGTCATCATCATGCTCGATTCCCTCACCCGCCTGGCCCGCGGCTACAACGCCAACCAGAGCGGCGGCCGCACCATGTCCGGCGGCCTGGGTTCCAATGCCCTGGAAAAACCCCGCAAATTCTTCGGCGCCGCCCGCAAGGTGGAGGAAGGAGGGAGCCTCACCATCATTGCCACCTGCCTTATCGAGACCGAATCCCGCATGGATGAAATCATCTTCGAGGAATTCAAGGGCACCGGCAACATGGAAATCCGGCTCGACCGAGAGCTTTCCGAGCGCCGCATCTACCCAGCCATCTCCATCCCGCAAAGCGGCACCCGCAACGATGACCGCCTGTACCACCCGGATGAGCTGCTGCGCGTGCTGCAGATTCGCCGCCAGCTGAGCACCCTGCCCGGTTGGGAAGGGCTGCAGACCCTGCTGCGCAACATCAGCCAGACCCAGAACAACCTGGAAATCCTGCTCAAAGGGCTGACTATCTCCAACCGCTGATACAAAAGCAACACCTCATAACTGCATTTTCCAGAACGCAGCTGCATAACTGCGCGTAATGCCGCGCAGATTGATGTAACGGCTCATCAGCAAGCGCTGGTCGCGGTGCCCCATGCTCAGCTGCAGGCTCGGGGTGGAATCGGAGCTCTGCTTCCAGATACGCCGCGCGAGCCCTCCGATATTGAGAGGCGCGTACTGGCAACCTGCGCCCCTGAACCCGCTGCCACCGCAGCAGACATGAGACACACGCGATGATGCCAGGCATGACACCCAACAATAAGCTGCATACATGCAAGAATCTTGACTTTTGTGCGTATTCATAGTACAGACATAGACAACCACCGTACATCACATATATGAAGAAGACGTACATCATGATTCTGGCAGGTCTGGCCATTGTGGGCGCCACGACCACCTATTGCTTCTCCCAGAGCAATCAGGAAATTGCAATTCCGACTCCCGCCGCAGCAGAGGCTGTGGTGGCAACGGAGGCCCCGGCTCCCGCTCCCGCAAAGCCTGCTGAGGTTTCTGAAGAGGATGCAAAGAAAGCTTTCTCCTACTTCATCGGTTACCGCTTCGGCCAGGAGGTTTCTGCCGGGGCTACCACCCTCAGCATCGAGGACTTCGATAAAGATACCTTCTTCCAGGCACTTTCTGACAGCCTTTCCGGCCAGCAGCCCAGCGTGGACCAGGCTGCAATCGAGGCTGGCATGAACGCCTTTGTAATGGCCATGCAGAAGCGCGAGCAGGTGAAGGCCGAGGCCAACCTGGCCGCAGGCAAGGCCTACCAGGAAGAATTCGCCAAGGGTGAGGGCGTGACCAAGACCGATTCCGGCCTGCTCTACCGCGTTATCACCGCAGGTGAAGGGGCCAAGTACAACCCGGAGACCGATGGTCCCGGCGCCCTGTGCAACGTGAGCTATGAAGGCAAGCTGATTGACGGCACCGTGTTCGATAAGAGCCCGACCCCCGTCGACATGCCGATTGACCGCGTGGTTCCCGGTTTCTCCGAGGCGCTGAAGCTTATGCCCGTGGGCTCCACCTGGGAAGTCTGCATTCCCTCCGAGCTGGCCTACGGTCCCCAGGGTCCCGGCCCGATTGGTAACAACTCCACCCTCATCTTCACCATTACTCTGAACGGCATCTCCAAGGCACCGGAGCCCCAGCCGCATGCTCAGTCCCTGCAGCAGCTCCCCCCGGAAATTCTGCAGCAGCTCCAGCAGCAGGGCCTCGAAATCGAGGATGAGGCCACTCCCGCAGAAGAACCTGTAGAAGAGACCTCCGAGGAACCCGCTGGCGAACCCCTGCCCGCTCCGGCTTCCGCCGATGCTGAGGCTGCTCCCCAGGAGGCTCCCGCTGAAGAACCCGCTGGCGAGCCCGAGCCCGCTCCGGCTCCCGCTGCCACTGAGGCTGCTCCCCAGGAGGCTCCCGCTGAGGAACCCGCTGGCGAGCCCGAGCCCGCTCCGGCTCCCGCTGAAGCTGAGGCTGAGGCTGCTCCCCAGGAGCTCCCCGCTGAGGAGTCCTTCTAAAGCACGTCTTTATCAGAACATTTCATCAGCTCTCCACCCTGCTTGATGTAAGCAGGGTGGATTTTCTTACCCGCCAGCAGCGACACCACAGCATTTTTACTCGACAGAGGAACAGAAAACAGCTATAATCCGCCCAAGTATGAATCCCCCAGCCATCGCCATTGACGGCCCTGCAGCTTCCGGTAAATCCACGGTTGCCAAACTCATTGCAAAAGAGCTTGGCTACACATTCATCAACACAGGCGCTATGTACCGCGCCGTGACCTGGTACACCCTGCAGCAAGGGGTGAATCCCGCCGATTCAGCCGCGGTAGAGGCCCTGCTGCCCGGTATTCCGCTGAGCTTCGGTAAGGATGGCGCCAACTCCACCGTAGTGTACGAGGGCCGCGTGCTCAGCACCGAACTGACGGAGAAGAGCACCAATGACAACGTGTCTGCCATTGCCTCCATTCCCGCGGTGCGAGCCCTGCTTGTGGAAAAGCAGCGCGAATACAACACCCGCGAGGCCGTGGTCATGGAGGGCCGCGACATCGGCACCGTAGTATTCCCCGACACCAGGTACAAGTATTTCGTGACCGCCTCTGAGGAAGTGCGCGCCGCCCGCCGCGCGGCCGAGGGCATTACCGATTCCATTGCCGAGCGCGACCGCAAGGACTCCCAGCGCGCCTGTGCCCCGCTGAAGAAGGCAGATGATGCCATGCTGGTGGACACCTCTGACATGACCATCGATGAGGTGGTCAGCTTCATTGCGGCTGATATACGCTCCAAACTTGCCTAAATTCCCTTTTCCTGCAATATGAACCGTTCCCTACTTTACCTGCTTATTCGCGGCACAGCCCACTGCTTCTTCAAGTCCTTTTTCAACTACAAGGTTATTGGTCAGGAGAAGCTGATTGAGGAAGGTCCGGCTATCATCGTGGCCAACCACCAGAGCTTCCTGGACCCGCCCTTGATAGGCGGACTGTACCGCAATGAGGTATTTTTCCTGGCCCGCAAAACCCTGCTCGATGCTCCGGGCTTAAAGCAGGCACTTCCGCAGTGCAACGTCATCCCGATTGACCAGACTCGCCCGGATCCCGCCAGCATCATTCAGGTGCTGCGCACGGTGAAAAACGGTGGCCGCATTGTGATTTTCCCGGAAGGCTCCCGCTGCCCCGATGGTGAGATTCATGACGCCATGCCTGGTATCGGGCTGATTCTGAGCAAGCTTGCCCACGTGCCGGTGCAGCCGGTTCGCATTGAGGGAGCGTACGATTGCCTGCCGATTCACAGCAGCAAGCTGAAGTTCCGCCCCATCACCCTCTCCGTGGGCGATCCCATTCAGTTTGAACCCGGAGAACTCAAGGCAAAGGGCCGTGATGCCCAGCGAGCTCTCGGCAAGAAGATTATGGATGCCATTCGCGCCCTGCCGACTGAGGTCTGATTTTTTCCGGAAGTTCTATGCTCACCACTCTGCGTCTGAGCAATTTCCGCTGTTACAGCACCCTCCGCTGGTCTATACCGGCAGAGGGTGCAGTGCTGCTGGGGACAAACGCGCAGGGTAAGACCAGCCTGATGGAGGCGCTCTGCTTTGCGCTTACGCTGCACAGCCCACGCGCCACTCGGCTCGATAAACTGGCCCGGAACGGCCAGGGCCAGTTCGGCATTTCGCTGGAGACGGAAGACGGCACACGCCGGCTGCAATGGGCCGCACGCAAGCTAAATCTGCAGGTCAACGGCGCAGAGCGCAAGGATTTTGCGGATTATCTGGCAGATACCTACCCCGTGACCTGGCTGGCCAACAGCGATATTTCCCTGGTGACCGGCGCAGCGGAGGAACGGCGCCGGTATCTGGATTTTCTGGGGAGCCAGTGGCACCCGGTCTACCGGCAGGCCCTGCAGGCTTACCGCAAAGCCCTGAAAAGCCGCAATGCGCTGTTGCGGCATCCGCGCCGGAGCGCAGCCACGCTGCGCAGCTACGCAAATCTGCTGGCACAGCATGGAGAAATCATCATGCAGCTGCGCAGTCAGCTGCTCGACCGCCTGCTGCCACATATAGCCCACGGGCACCGCACCATATCCGGCGGCGCGGAACAGGTAAGCATCTGCTACCGCCCCTCAACCCAGCTGCCGCTCAGCGAGGCGCTGGACGCCAGCCTGGAGGCAGATGAACGAGCCGGATTCACCACCATAGGCCCGCACCGGGATGATTTTGACCTGCGCATTTCCGGGCTGCATGCCGCGGAGTTTGCCTCCGAAGGGCAGCAACGCACGCTGGCTATTGCCATGCAGATGGCACAAGGCAGCCTGCTGCAGGAAGAAACCGGCAAGGCTCCCATTCTGCTGGTGGATGATGTATTCGGCGAACTGGACACCAACCGCCGGCAGGCATTGCTTTCCATGCTGCCGGCTGAGGCTCAGGTCTTCATCACCACCACTACGCTGAACTGGCTGGGCGAAACTCCCCTGCACTTACCAGTGCTGCGCATTGAGAACGCAAGCATTGCGTCTTAACGCAGCATATCGAGCGCCCGCTCCGTGGCGGCCAGGGCGGCATCCACATCCTCCTCTGTATTATAGAGCGCAAAGGAATAGCGGGTAGTACCAGTGATACCCAGCGACTGCATGAAAGGCTGGCAGCAATGGTGCCCGGTACGCACGGCAATGCCCATCTGGTCCAGCAGTGTACCCAGGTCATAATGATGCACACCGGGTACGGTCACCGAGATAAGGGCGCCGCGTTTCTCACGCGTACCCAGGATATGAACACCCAGCGCCTTCAGACCATCAAACATACGGCCGGTCAATGCCTGCTCGTGCGCATCAATCTTTTCCACCCCCACCTGCTGCACAAAGCGCAGAGCCTCCGCCAACACGATATTGCCGCCGATATTCGGCGTGCCGGCTTCATATTTGAAGGGAAGCGTATTGTAGGTGGTTTTCTCGAAAGAAACCTCGCTGATCATCTCGCCACCACCGAGCCAGGGCGGCAGCTGCTCCAGCACAGATTCACGCCCCCAGAGCGCACCGGTGCCGGTGGGCGCATACACCTTGTGCCCGGAGAAGGCGTAGAAATCGCAACCAAGTGCCTGCACGTCAACCAGCTGGTGGCCCGTACTCTGCGCGCCGTCCACCAGCACCAGGGTGGCGGGGTTGTTGCGCCTGGCATCGGCAATAATCTGCGCAACCGGATTGATGGCTCCCAGCGCATTGGAGATATACGGCACGGAAACAAGCTTCGTTGCGGGCGACAGGATGCGATGGAAAGCCTCCATATCGAACCTCAGCTCAGGGGTGAGCGGCACAGGGCGCAGCACTGCCCCCACGCGCTCGCACAGCATCTGCCAGGGCACAATGTTGGAGTGGTGCGAATCGGTGGTGACCACGATTTCATCCCCTGCCCCGATAAGCCCGGAAAGCGCCAGAGTCTGCGCAACCAGGTTGATACCGGCGGTGCAGCCGCTGGTGAAAATCACCTCACGGGAGGATGCGGCATTCAGGAACGAGGCCACGGTCTCCCGGGCTTCCTCATGCTTCTCCGTGGCCAGGCGGCTCAAATAGTGAGCACCGCGGTGAATATTGGAATTCTGTTCCTCGTAGTAACGGCGGGCGGCTTCCAGCACGCAGCGGGGTTTCTGCGTGGTGGCGGCATTGTCCAGATACACCAGCGAGCGTTTGCCGATGCGGGTGGACAGGATGGGAAATTCGTCGCGATAATTCATCTTAAGCTTCCTCTTTGATATGTTCCACCAGGCGCGTGGCGGATTCGGGCACGTATTCCTTCCACTGCTCATCCCCGGCCTTAATCATGCGCACAATATCCCGGGGAGTCTGGAACAGGAGTTTCTGGTTGAAATATGGAACCTCAACAATATAGCCATTTTCACGCAGATGCTGATACAGGAAATGGTATTTATCCGGGGCCTTGTAGGTGCCGGCAGTCACAAACTCACCCGTGGTGCGGTTAATCCAGGGGGTCACATAGAACTTGGTACTATTCACGAAGATATGCCCCACAGAGGCAAGAATGCCACCGGGGGTATCTGCCCATTTATCCTTGAATATCTCATTAAGCAGGCCAATGGAAAGCGCAATGGCCACGGGTTCCTTTGTGTACTGGCTCAGCAGCGTGGAAAGACGGTGGAAACGCGCCTTCTTGGTTACCATCACCATCTTGCCCTCGGCGGCCAGCGCATCAATGCGGTCGAGGCATTCCAGCAGGTCTACATCCGCCCCGCGCAGCAGGTTGGCAAGGGATATCTCACAGATATCCACCACACGCTCACGCTGCTCTTCCGGCAGGCTCTCCAGGAACCTGGCGCGCACGCTGTCCATCATTTCCAGATGAATATTGCAAAGCGGGCGGAAGCTGCCACGCATCAGCACAATGGGACGCTTGTAGAGGTAATCCGCCGGCTGCGCCACACTGCCATCCGGGCAGATGAGAGTTGCCTCCGACAAGCCACTGCGAATCAGCTCCACCGCCAGAAGACGGTTATCGAACATACCGAATCCATGACCGGAGAAACGCATGAAATCAATCTCGTAAAACGCCCGGTCCAGGTTATCGCCGACGCTCTGCACAAACTGCTCCATGCGGTCACGCTTGTAGAAAAGCGAGTAAAGGAGATTTACCCCGAGAATGCCAAGGATGCGCATCTGCACATCGTGATCCGGCACAATCAGGCGCACATGCATCACAAAATCACTGGGCGGCAGTTCAGGCTTGAGCTGAAAGCGCACGCCAATCCAGGCAGACCAGGGACCATTGTCGCGATAGCCCTTGCATTTCACCGTGTTGCAGAAAGCAAAGAAGCAGGTATCCTTGCCGCGTTTCTCTCCCAGTCGGTTGATAAGCTGGGTGTACTCATACTCCATCATCTGCTTCAGGCGCTCCTCTGAAACATAACGTCTGGCCTGGCCATAGAGCGAATCGCTCACGGTCATATCATAAGCAGAGATAGTCTTGGCCACGGTGCCGGCTGCACCAGAGGAACGGAAAAACCAGTTGGCTGTCTCCTGCCCGGCGCCGATTTCGGCGAACGAGCCATACAAGCCCTTATCCAGGTTAATCTCAAACGCTTTTTCCTGTGTAGCAGCCAGGGTATGATTAAATGAATTCATAAGGGATAGATTATAATTGCAGGGGGACCAGCGGGAGATGCTGCAGCGTAGACGGTGCGTTAATCTGCAACTCGGTGTCAATCACCGGGCCGTTCACCTCCTCCGGGGAATCGTCATCTGCGGCAGATACCTCCTCTGCCGAGGACGCAACATCCGACAGCTCAGTGGCATCCTTGTATCGGGGATTCAACACCAGGTCACAATCATAGGGATCTTCACCGATAAGCGCTGAGCTCTGCGGCAGCACCGGCACCACCGCCAGCACACGAGAGGAGTTCATATGCCCGGGATGCGTCTCCATGAAATCCACCAGAGAGGGACTGCCGTCTCCATGAATGGAACACTGCCCCAGCGTTACATCTCCCTTGGGTATGTACTCCCGATAGGTGGGACGCACATAGCCGGGTTTTCCGTCCTTGATGACAGTTTCAAAGCAGAAATTGGTTGCAATCTGGCCAGAGGACAGGCAGATTTCCACCTCCTCCGTATCCGGGGGAGTAGCAATATCTACGTCCGCGAAGCGGTCTTTGGCAGCTGTTACCACTGCGGCATAAACAGGCGCGCAGGTATCAGAGCCAAATGCCTGGGGATAAATCGGCTGGTGGTCATTGAGATACCCCATCCAGATACCGCAGGTAAAGCTGCTGGTGTAACCAAACAACGCGTTGTCCGAGAAATCATAGTTGGTGCCAGTCTTGACCGCACCGGAAAAATGCTCCGGCAGCAGAGGCCGCACGCGCTGGGCAGACCCCCTCTCCATGGATTCACGCATGATGCTATGCAGGCGGTATGCGGTGCACGGAGAAGTGCTGCGCACCATGTGGTGGGTCACAAACAGCGGATTTTCCCAGAGAATATTTCCATTGCTATCCGTAATTCTGGTAACGACATAGGGAGCAATGGGGCGCTTGCCCACATTCGGGAACACAGTGTAGGCCATGGTCACCTCCTTGAGCGATACCGGCTCTGTGCCCAGGTAGACGCGCGGATAATACTGTGGCTTGAGCTCTGTGCTGTTCGGATTACGCGGCGGAGGGGTTATACCAACCGAGGAGAGAGTATCCTGGAAACAGCGGGCGCCCTTGGTGGCATCGGACCCCAGAGCTATACCCAGGCGCGCAGAGGCCGCAATCTTGGACCATTCCAGGCTCTGACGCAGGGTGATGGAATCAAGATACCGCCCCTTCTCCACCTCCATGCCCCACTCACCCAGAATACCCTCCGAGCCGCCGATGCCGGCCAGGCGGTTATCCAGAGCATCGTCCAGAAGGCGGGAACTGGGGGTATAGCCGTTATCGAAGGCGCACATGTACAGGAACGGCAGCATGGCAGTGCCCACAGAGCGGCGACCGCTTTCGATGATATCGAAATTATCGCGTTCGAAGCTACGCCCGCCCACATATACAAGCACCCCGCCGGTAGCATTATCCACGGCAAACACGGCGCCATCCACATAGCGGTGCTGAGCGCAGCGCGGGTCTTTTGTCTCGTTGAACCGCACGTGGGCATAATCTTCCCGGGCCTCTATCTTTTCCAGCTGGGCCCGGAGGGAATTCTCTGCAGCCTCCTGCATGCGGCGGTCAATGGTGGTATAAATCTTGATACCACGGCTCTTGACGATTTCCTCACCGCGCTCCGGATTCTGGAAGATACCGATAGCCTGCTGCTGAACCAGAGCGTGCAGGAATGAGGTGTTGCGCTTAATAGGCCTGGGGTTCAAGCCTAGTTCCGTCTCCTTCTGGCGTGCGGCCTCACCGGCGGTGAGCATACCGGCACGTTCCATGCGGTCAATCACATCGTTTCTCCACTTCCAGTTTAACTGGGGGTTGCGAAGGGGATTGTAGTTTTCCGGGTTCTTGATAAGAGCGGCAATACTGGCAGCCTCGCGCACAGTCAAATCAGCAGGCTCCTTGCCGAAATAGCCTAGCGACGCCGCGCGGATACCATAGAAACCGCGACCAAAGTACACACGGTTGATGTAGAACTCCAGAATCTGCTGCTTGTCATATTTCTTCTCAATGCGCATGGCAAGGAAGATTTCGACAACCTTGCGCTCATAGCGGCTGCCGCCGCGGGCAGCGGTGCGCTGCTCCAGGTCATACGCATTTCGGGCAAGCTGCTGGGTAATGGTGGACGCACCCTGATTCGCCTGGCCACCTGCAGCCATGGCTTCCTTGATGGCGCGGATAATGCCTACCGGGTCAAAGCCGTTGTGCTCCCAGAAGTTTTTATCCTCCTGAGCCACCAGAGCATCCACCATGGACCGGGATATCTCGTTGTAGGGGACGTAGCTGCGGTTTTCATCATAGATACGGCCGATTTCCTCGCCGTTCCGGTCATAGATGATGCAGGGATGGTCCAGGTTATTGATATCCTCCAGGTTGAACTCCTCTGCCCACTTCTGGTACTTGGCAGTAACCGAGACGAACAGAGCATAACCTATAAGAGACAGAGTAATGAGTGCTACGGAAATAACAATACTCACGCGCACAAACGCCCGCTTCCACCAACATCCGGGGCTACGGTGAATAACCGCCTTCTCCTTGGCTGCGCGCCGCTTGCGGCGCCTGTCGGCAGCGGCCTTGCGTGTATTCTGGTACTCGTCGAGATTTTCCATGCTTAAGCTATGTGCACTATAGCAGAAAAGCCGCAATTTAGCAAGCGGCAAATGCTACTCTTCTGAATATGGTTGCACGCGGGGATTGCGGCATTCAAAAGCAATCTGGCATACCACGAGTCCGGCACAGGCAATCAGCCCGGCAGCCCACAGCGGGAGATTGATTCCGCACTCCGGAGCATAGAAGAAGAAGGTGATGCACACCAGAGTCATGAACAGAGCCGGAAGCCAGGTGATGAAATACTGCTTCTGCCGGTCTCGCAGATAGGCAGAAATCGTCCAGAGCGTGATGCAGGACAGCGCCTGATTAGCCCAGCCGAAGTAACGCCAGATGGAGCTGAAATCCACCTGAGAAATAAAGATAACCAGCAGAAAAAGCGGCACGGCGAGCCCGAGGCGGGCCAGCGGCCTGCTCTGCTTCAGGTGCAGCACATCGGCCAGCATGAGGCGGCAGGAGCGCATAGCGGTATCGCCGCTGGTCACAGCCAGCACCACCACCCCCAGCACGGCCACCATACCACCATTTTCTCCCAGAAGATAAGTACAGGCGGAGCGGACAGCCGCTGCAGGGTTCGACACGATGAGCTGCTCCAAGGTCTGGTTATCAGCCACCAGCACCTCACGCAATGTGAGGCCGACAACGGCCCACACCAGGGCCACCATGCCCTCCACCACCATGGCGCCATAGAACGCCAGGCGCAGGTTGGAGCACTTGCGGAGGCAGCGCACCATCATGGGGCTTTGCGTGGCGTGGAAGCCGGAAATAGCCCCGCAGGCAATCGTGACAAACAGCATGGGCCACACCGAAGTGCCCTTCGGATGCACATTCGTGAAGAAATCCAGATTTGGCAGAACAGGATGCCCGCTCAAGGGTAGCATGACACCCAATCCAAGCGCCATGAACAGGAACACAGCACCAAAAACAGGGTAAACGCGACCGATAATGGCACCGATGGGAAGCACCGTTGCGAGGAAATAATAGCCTAGAATCACCAGCGCCCACTGCTGCGTTGTCAGAACACCCCAGATGGCTTGCAGCATGCCGGCAGGCAGCAGGGTAAACACCACACCCACCATGAGCAGCAGGAAAACGCAGATGAGACGCATGGCATGACGCGCAGGCTCCCCCAGATTCTCGCCCACCAGCTCCGGTAGATTGGCACCGTTACGCTCGGCAGACATGGCAGCAGCCAGAAAATCATGCACAGCACCGGCCAGTATGCAGCCAAACACAATCCAGAGCAGCGCAACCGGCCCGAACAAACAGCCGGATATAGCCCCCACCACCGGCCCCAGCCCGGCGATATTCAGCAGCTGAATCAGAAAGACGCGCCAGGTCGGCAGCGGCACATAGTCTACCCCATCTGGCATGGTGACACACGGCATCGGCTTGCTCTCATCGAGACCATACACGCGCTGCGCCAGCCGTCCATAAAACACATAGCCGAGAACCAGCAGAATCAGGCAAAGAAGGAATGCTATACAACCTGTCATCTTATCAAAAAAATAAACCGCCGGGATTCTACACCCGACGGTTATGAAATTCAAGCCGATTGTATGACTACCCGAGGCGATTCATCTTAAAAATCATCGCCTTCGAAATCACTGTCGCTCTGCTCCGCATCAGCATCAGCATCAGTGGTCGGCGTATCGTCATCAGATGCGGAAATGGTGGAACTGCTGCCGGAGCTGTTACCATCATCCGTGCGGTTATCGATGCGGTTAATCTCTGTGGGAATCGGCGTATCGGTAAGCTTACCACCTTCAACCCAGATTACCAGAGCACCTTCTGCATATGCGCCATAGGTGGAATTGGGGTCAATGTTACGCATTTCGGTGTACAAGGCGCGCAGCCACTCCTTGGAAGCGGGTTTATTCTCCTCACCACCACGGCGGAGATGCCCGGCGTAGGCTGCCATAATCATCTGGCGCTGAAGCTTGGAATAGCCACCAGTGGCCATCATCTGGCGAATATGGGCATTAGCCTCTGCAAATGTCATGGTCTGCAGCTTTTCCACCACGCTGAGCGGGTCGAAACTCACGCGACTGCCCATCCCGGAACCGCCATCCAGATTTTTCTTATCTTCCTCATTGATAAGGCCTCCTGGCATACGGATGTCAATATCAGAAGCGGCCAGCAGCAAATCCGCACGCTTCTCTCCCTTTGCCTTTCTGGCCCTGTCCAGAATCTTCTCCTGAGCGTAGAAGTTATCCAACAGAACCTTGAGCGCCGCAAGTGCCGTTTCAGGGTCCTTCATTTCCTCCGGCTTCTGCACAATGCCACGCAGGTTACCTGCGGAGTCCACCACGGCCAGACAGGGATAACTGCGGATACCGCCCGGCAGTCGCTTGTTGCCCATGCGTTTCTCCATGTCCTTCTTCTCGCGGTCCGAGGGCATCTGGTACAGGGGCATTTCCAGGAATGTAGCCTGGCGAAGATAAGGCATAATCTTATTCTTCTTGACAAAAACCTCATACGTACGCTCACTTACCTTATCATAGTTGGCACCATAGATAAAGATAACGATGGGGTGCTTGCCCGTCTTGGCCAGAGCATCCGGATATGTGCGCGCGATAGCTGCCTGCAGAGGCGATGCCAGGAGTACAGCAAACGTGACTAGACTGAAAAACTTCTTCAACATAATCTTCTCCTCGGGTTATTGGTTTTTCTGCGGCTTGCCATACACATAGAAACCGGCAATACCAGGCTCATATTTATCGCCCTCGCGCAGCATGCGTACAAACTTACCGGCAGCTTCGCTCCCCTTCAGATTGAAGCGGATTTCGTTCCCCTTGATTTCACCATTCGGGCGCACGCGATACCAGTTCTGGCCATCATCGGACACCTCCAGGTAGAACGGGCGATCCTTCTTGAGTTCCTTCTCATGGCTGATACAAACCACACCGGCGAGGTCACACTTCTTCTCCAGGCCTACAGTCAGACCGGATTTACCCTCGAACTTACCGGGCATGGTGCCACCAAAGCGCTGCAGCACACCCCAGTGCAGGCAGCACTGAGACATATCGCCGATGGTAGTGGCGGTATCAATCCAGCCTGTGGCAGACACTACAAAACCAGGGAAGCCCTTGATGCGGGGGCCCTTCTTGGGGAACTTCTTCTTGCACTTGTTGTAGGACAGCTTACCGATAGCCTGGAAGGTACGGCGTTCCTTATTCTTGGCGGCAGCGTGAATGGCTTCACCCAGCGTAGCCCAGGTTTCATCAATCTGCTTGCTGGAGGTACCCGTGCGGCTCATAGCCTGCACCAGCATGTTGGTAAATTCCTCCTGCACCTTGCCATCTCCCGCCGGGAGTTTGGATATATACCCAAGCCCCCAGGTCAGCACAGAACCGGAGTAGTCGGGGCGGCGCATAAGCACACGAAGCACCTCGCGCAGGTAGGCCGAGCGCTCTTCATTGGTGCGGCATGTGCCAATCTGGGCATCCAGAATAGGCGCAATATCCCAACGGTTCGCCCCCCAGTCCTTAAAGTGGCTAAACAAGCCGGAATACATCTTGTTAAGCTTATTGCGGTCCTTGATGAGGGGAGCCAGATTCGGATACACATAGCGGGCCTGCATGGTGGCGGCCGCGTGGAAATGCTCCTTACCCATGCCGTCCATCACTGCATCGTGCAGCGTCATCCACTTATCCACATCATTGGGTGCCTTGAGCTTGAGGTAAGCGGCATAGCGCTTAAGTGCCGGCCAGTTGTTCGGCTGCCCCTTCACCGCCACTTCATAACTGCTGAATGCGGCCTTCATCTTGCGGCGGGCAGTCAGGAAATCGGCCATTGCCACCAGCTGGTCAGCAGCGCAAGTCTTGAAACGCTCTTCATAGAGCTTCTGGGTAAGGTTAAGGAAGCCCCACTCATGCTCACCCCAGAATGTCTTGTGCAGGCTGTGCTGCCAGTAAATCGAATTACCACGATGCCATGTATTGCCAATGCGCATGGCATAAGCGCAGTGACCAGGCTCACCCATGGTGGCGGCAGGCAGACCAGCAGCCAGGGCACTGTATGTTGCATAGTGAGAGAGAGCACCACACACGCCACCGATTTCACGGTAGGCCCAGCCCGTCGTGAAATTCACGTACTTCCAGATGGGAGCCAGATACTCCGAGGAGAACACTGAGTCACCAGCCACATTGCGCAGGCGGTATTCCAGCTGGCATTCTGCACCAAGATACTGTTCCATGGGCAGGCGTACATTATCACGATGCCAGGCCAGGTTGCGGGCACTGCCCCAGCTACCTGCACCATCGCTGGGCTGCATGCAGCCTGTCACAAAACGCGTTTCCCAGTACTGAAGGTTGTCGAAGTGGGCGTTTAACTTACCCTCCTTCCAACTATCATTGTAATAATTAAAGCGCTTCAGCATGTCCTGCTCGCTCCAGCCCTCGCGGGCAAACTCCAGCGCAGTTGTCGTAGCGATACGTCGGGTTGCCGGAACCTTGAGCGCCTCTTCCCCTACCTGGGAATAAATGGTTTCAAGATAGGTAAGCGCCTTTTCCAGATTCTTGGTCGGACCGGAGTAAAGCAGATTCGTCATCCAGTTCAAATCAGACGTCAACGCCAACATCATGTCCTTGCCCTTCGGACGAGTGGTAACGCCACGAATGCCCTGGGAACCAGCCTTACGAATCAGCGTAAGCCGCGCAAGGTCCAGGCGATTCGCAGGTGACTCCATGTATTCCAGAATGGCAGCATCCGTCAGCTTACCCAATTTGCCGATAACACGGTCTGCAAGAGTGAAATATATTTTCTCGGGATCGGCCCAGTCATCCCGCTTGAATTCATCATTAGTATAATTATCCTTCTCCTGACGCTCCAGCTCGCCGACAAAGCGGCGGAATGCCCCCATGATGGTTGTGAATTGAGCATGCACACGAGCCTCGGGCACCACGTTCTGCTTCGGGTCAATCGGCACATCATCCTCATCAAAGCTCTCATCATCCTGGCGGGTCACGCGGCGGTCCGGCACCGTTTCCTCCGGTGCTTCCACCCATGCTGAATCAGAATCATCCACAGATTCATCATCATGACTCCAGTCATCCACCTCTGTTTCGCGGACTACAGGAGCCGCCTGCTCCGGTACTTTCGCAACCTTCTTTTCAACCTTTGTGGGGAAAAACGCGGGGAAGAGCGCTATCCCCAGGCAGAAAAAGAGGAACGAGCCCGTTAATAACTTAATGAGTCTGGCTGTCATAGTAGCAGAAAGTTAAAGTAAGGAAATTATCGCCCACGTGACTGAATAGCCTTATACGTGGTCCTTGCGGAGTGGCGAATTACAGAATCAGAATATTCAAGGAAGGGTTCCACCACCGGCAGAGCATCAGAGGAGCCGCGTTCTTCGAGATACTTGAGAATTGTCGTGATAAGTCTGATATTGGTAGCCTTGGACAAACGATTGAGCAGCGGCGCCTGCACGCGGTATCCAAGCAGATTAAGCATATCACTCCATGCCATCGGGTTCTCACACCAGAAATCAATGATAGGCTCTACCATGGAGTCCGGCTCCTCTCGGATCAAGAACTGAGTGACAGACGGCGCGATATCACGCTTGATAGAACGACGGGCCTCAAAATACTCCAGGCAGAAACGCACGGCCTGCTTATCGCCTGGCTTGCAATATGTAACCAGAGCTTCAATCAAAGCAGTGTATGTATCATGGTCCGCTGCCCAGGGCTCATGCAGCACCTCCACCAGGACATCACGGATTTCGCTGCGCAGAACGCCCACGTTTGATGCGGCCAGAGAACGGGCCGACATACGCACGCGCAAGGGGTCAAGGCACTTAAGCTCATCAAGATTAGCGTTTACATAGGAATTATTCATGGGCGAGGTAAGCACATCTGTTGAATAGCGGCTCACCACATTCGCACGATCGGCATCAAATCTCACCTCATATATACCCTTCTCAGGCATTGCGTAGGTAAGGGTGCCGAATCGAGACAGCAGCCGTGAAATATTCTGAAGCTCACCAGGGATATTTACTGATACATACAATGCACCGTTGGCTCGCGTGTATGCACGGGTATACTGGGCCTGCAGAAGACGATTGAGCGCATCGCGCACCAGCTCACGCACCCGGCCATCGTGGTTATCAATAAACACTGCGTAATTGCAGACGCGGCTAGACGAACGCTTCAGCGAAGTGAACACCTTCAAATCATCCTCTGTCAGCACAGGGCCAGAGGAGTCTATCGGCGCGGTGAACGATTCCTGCAGCTCCAGCTGGCGAGTTCTTTCTGCAGCCTCAGCTTCCTGCCGCTCACGCTTGAGAAGCTCGGCTGCCAGCATATCGGGCATGAACCAACCCACCCCCAGCAGAACACAGGCAAGAACACGCACCAGAAGCTTGAAACGAATGGATGAAGTTACCACCAATACAGCAGCAACAACGCAAAGAACCATGGAAAAAAGGCGCTGGGACTCAATATCCAGCTCAGCCAGGAAAGTTACACCGGAATATTTATCGCTGATTAGGAAAAGGAACCCGCAGATAAGAAAGATACACAAACCAAAAGCAAAGCGCAACTTGCCTGCAACACTGAAAGCCTGGCCGGAGGAGTAAATACCCCCCATCATCTCTGCACGGGCAGACTGGCGGCGCATAGAAGCCTTGTACTCAGCAACAAGCTCCGCATGTTCCTTATCATCTAAACGAGGCGCCGCTGCGGTAAATTCATTCCGCAAACAGTCCGGGCATACATACTCATCCTCTTTAGTTGAATGAAATTTCCGTTGGCACTTACTGCACTCTATCTCCATAGTCAGGGGCATTCTACCAGATTAAAGCGTCCATTGCAAGCCAGAATCAAGCTCGCACAGCGAGTATGAAGCAATTAACTGCTTTTGAATTTAAAATAAACAGGCGTTATCTAAAACGCGTAGCGCACCGATGGCGCAGGCAGCGATATGAAATTCCCCTGCCGTTGAGGCACCGAAATCACCGTATTATTGGGCACTTCGATAACCGTTGAATGCTGCCCACGCCGCACCGTTACACCGCCAACCTCAAAAGCAGACTGGGCCGGTTCAACACGGATTGTGGTACATTCTGCCAAATCATGCGAAAGCACCGGCAGCACAAGAGGAGATTTCTGCAGTTCTGCGGACACATTTGCTGTTGTCTCGGTCCCTGCCTGCCCGGCAGGATACATTGCATACACCACAGCCAGCACACAAAGCCCGGCGGCAGATGCACCAAAAGCCAGGCGCCCACGCCCGAAATTATCTACGAGCTGCAATATATGGGCGAATAAATGACGACGCGCCGGGCAACACACCGCTTCTCTTGCGACACGCTCGTGAAACTCACTGAGAAAACGGCCCTCAAAATCTGCTTCCTCCGTGGTTGTTACACGCAACGTGGCCAGCAGAGCCACTAGTTGTTCCTCTGTATCAGCAACGGGAGTATGTGATGTTTTGGGCATATCGCAAAATAATGGTTCGCGGAGTTATAATGTAGACAAACAGTTTGCCGAAGCGTTCAAGAATTTTCGAACAATTTTTTTCGTTATCCTACTATTTAACCGGGTTATGTATTTTCCGCCGGAAAAGCGACTCGGCATTTTCAGCAACCCAGGCACGAATCATTTCCTCGCAGGCAGCAATTTCACCCGAGCGGCGTCTGCGGGTTTCTGCCGTGGCTTTTTCCATGGAATCCATATCAAACACGAACACATCAGACACAAGGCCACATGCGGGGTCCACATTGCGGGGCACAGAAAGATCCAGCAGGAACAAGGGGCGCATACGCACCGCCTGCACTTGCTCCAGCACAGGCGGAGAAACCACATAAACCGGAGAAGCGGTAGAAACGATGACGATATCAATATTCTCCAGGTAGGGAATCCACTCCGTGAAGCGAATCACATGCCCACCAACCTGGGTAGCCAATTCCACAGCACGGTCATACGAGCGGTTTGCAACAAAGATACTCTCAGCGCCGCGGGAGCGAAGGCTCTGAGCGGTAGTACGGGCAACTTCCCCAGCCCCCACCACCAGCACATTAGCGCCAGCCAGATTTCCAAGGATATCCTGAGCCATCTGCACAGCCGCAGCGCCCACAGAAGTAGGGCCACTGGTAATCCGCGAAGAACTGCGGACTTTCTTGCCGATAGTAAAGACATTCTGGAAGGTGCGGTTGGCAAACCCGGAGGTAACCCCGGATTCCAGAGCGACGCGGTATGCATCCTTCAGCTGACCGAAGATTTCAGTCTCACCCACCACCATGGAATCCAGGCCGGCAGCCACGGCCGCGAGATGAAACAGAGCCTCCGCATCAGCATAATGGTAGAAGAAACGCCGCCGGGTTCCAGAATCTGGCGCATTACCCAGAAAATACGCCAGAATCGCATCTGTGGCCACCTGAGGCGATTCGCTCCAGTAATAGATTTCTGTGCGGTTGCATGTAGACAACAACACGCATTCAGCCACACCGGGCAAGGCGGCCAGCTCGGCATTAACCTGGGGAAGGCGGAATTTTTCCACAGCAAACTGCTCTCGCACCGCAACCGTGCAGCTGCGGTAGTTCAACCCGAGGCAGTTCATGTGCATTTCGCCCGCCATTCTCTGTTAATTGAGCCGCTGAACAGCCTCTACCAGGCTGGAAATGGTGTGAGTCTCCGCCTCGATATCCGGTTTCAGGCCAAATTCTGCAAGGGTAGCCGTAGTCACCGGGCCGATACTGGCAATGCGGCAGCCTTGCGGGAGCGGTAGATTCATAGCCATGAAATGACGCACGGTGCTGCTGCTGGTGAAGGTGATGATATCTGCCCCCTCCTCGCGCAGACGCGCCTGAGCACCCGAAATATCCTCCGTCTCCGGCACGGTGGAATAGGCCAGGCATTCATCCACAATAGCCTGCCGCTTCATCAACTCATCATAGATAACACGGCGAGCCTGCTCACCATGCACCCAGAGCATTGTCACATTGGCCACCCCGCCGAACTCCTCGCCCTTGCGGTCAAATTCAGCAATCAGTTCCTCCGCCACGGCCTTCTGCGGCATCACATCCACCATGAGGCCGTATTTCTTTAATTCTGCTGCAGTACCAGGTCCCACAGCAGCAATGCGGGCACCGCCAATCTCGCGGATATCCTCATACACAGCAAAGAAAGCCTGGAAGAAACGGCGAACGCCATTCGGGCTGGAGAAAATGAGCCAGTCGTAATGCGGGGCATCCACCACAGCCTCGGCGAAATCTCGCTTATCAGAGGGGGGGGCAATTCGAATCGTCGGGAGCTCAATAACATCAGCCCCCAGAGTCTCCAGCATACTGCTCAGTTCACTGGCCTGCTCGCGGGTGCGGGTCACCACCACGCGTTTTCCACAGAGCGGCAGCTTGCTGCGCCAATCCAGCTGCGGAGCCAGCGTCACCACCTCGCCAATCACTACCACTGCGGGGGAAGAAACACCGGCTGCTTCCACTGCATCTGCCAGAGTCGCAACCGTGGCAGAAACCATTTTCTGGCGACCGGTTGCTGCCCACTGCACCGCAGCAGCCGGCATATCGCCCCCCTGCCCGGCCTGCATCAGGGCCGAAAGAGTCTCACGCAGGCGGCTCATACCCATGAGCATCACCTTGGTACCACGCGCAGCGGCAATGCCGGGGATATCAAGAGCAGACGCCTCCTTATTGGCTCCTTCATGGCCAGTAAATACAGTAAACTGCGTGCAGTAATCGCGGTGCGTCACCGGAATGCCGGCACAGGCAGGGCCAGCAATGGCAGAGGTCACACCAGGCACCACCTCAAAGGGCACCCCGGCTGCATGCAGAGCCTGGGCCTCCTCTCCACCGCGCCCAAATACGTAGGGGTCCCCACCCTTCAGGCGAACGACGCACGCATGCCTGGAGGCACATTCCACCAACAATGCATTAATCTCTGCCTGCGGAAGCGCATGATTTCCCGAACGCTTGCCCACATATATCTTCTCACACTCCGGCTTTGCCCAGGTCAGCATGGCCGGAGCAGCCAGGGCATCGTACACAAGGCAATCAGCCTTGGCTATCAGCTCACGGCCTTTAAGCGTCATCAGGCCAGGGTCACCAGGCCCCGCGCCAATAAGATATACCTTACCAGAAAAAGTTTTCTTAGCCATAGGACTTACATCATGTTGAGTTCATCCAGATTCACAGCAGGCTCTGCATCGCTGGCCGCATGCGGATCACCCTGCGGCTGCACAGGCTCCATATACTCGGGAGCCACGACCGGCTCTGCAGGAGCCACTGCAGGCTCCTCCACGGGTGCCGCAGCGGGTTCAACCTGTTCCGTCAGCACCGGTGCAGCATCTGCAGCCGGAGTTGCAGCAGGCTGTTCCTGCACCTCAGCAGCAGGCAGCGCGGGCTCTGCCTCCCTGGGCTCTGCAGCCTCACGCTTGCCAATCTGCATCAGCTCCGATACAGTGACCAGCTGGAAGCCTCTGGCCTGAAGCCCGGTCACAATTTCCTCCAGCGCTGCAAGCGTTGTAGCATGAATATCGTGCACCAGAATAATGGAGCCGGGTCTGGCCTTGTTCACCGCCACGTTGACCACCTTCTGCACGCCGGGCTTACGCCAGTCCAGCGTATCAACATCCCACATGATAGAGGCCATGCCATAGCGGTTGTACATGTGGTCAACCAGTGTCTTATTGGTTGCCCCGTAAGGCGGGCGCATCACACGGGGCGTCACGCCGGCCGCAGCAGCAATCGTCTTCTGGGTGCGGTCAATCTCGCTATCCACCTTGGCACGAGAGGAGGAATTCATCTTGATGTGGCTCCATGTGTGCACACCCAGTTCATGCCCCTCAGCCGCAGCCCGGGCCACTACAGACTTGTAGCGCGCAGCATTCTGCCCAAGCATGAAGAACGTGCCCTTGGCCCCATGGCGGTTCAGAATATCCAGAGCCTTGGGCGTGAGGGTCGGATGCGGGCCATCATCGAAAGTAAGAGCGACGTATTTCCCGTTCATAGGCACACTGAAGACACGCTTACCCAGCGGTTTCAGTGTCACAGGCTTCACCTTCTCCGGCTGCGCAGGGGTGACCTCAATCTCAGCCTGTCCGGGCACCTCAGCCTGTGCAGGTTTTGTTTCCACGGGGGGCACAACCGGCGCTGACTGAACCGGCTTTGGTTTCTTGTCTGGTTTAGGGGCCTTCTCAGGCTTTGTCTGTTTCGCCGGTGCAGAGGGCTTATCAGGTTTCACAACCGGCTTCACCTCAGGAGTTACGACCACCACGGCCGCATTCCGAATTTGCTGATTGCAAGCAAAAAGTCCGGCAAGAACCGCAAAGCAGAGGAAATTGTGTACAATCTTCATTCGCATGACTAGTCGCAGCATTCTACCGATTGGACACCACAGAAGCAACCCCTTTTGGCGTCATTTTGCATGGACAGCACAGCTTTTACATGATAAAATACCCGACATGCAGAATTTCAATTACCACAATCCCACCCGCTATGTCTATGGTCCCGGCGAACACCGCAACATTGGTCCCCTGCTGAAACCATACGCCCAGGGGCGCATTCTGCTCCACTACGGGAGCGGCAGCGTCATCCGCAGCGGCCTGCTCCAGACAGTAAAGGACAGCCTCTCGGAACATGGCATCAGCTATGAGGAATTAGGCGGCGTTAAACCCAACCCCAGCGTGGAGCTCGTGCGCAAGGGTATTGAACTCTGCCGGCGGGAGAAGGTGCAGCTCGTGCTGGCCGTGGGCGGTGGCAGCGTCATCGACTCCGCAAAAGGCATCGCCGTAGGCGCCCCGAACAGCGGCGATGTATGGGAGCTCTACTCCCGCAAAGGCTCTATCCCCGAGAACGAACCAATCCCCGTAGCCACAGTGCTCACCCTGCCGGCCGCCGGCAGCGAGAACAGCCCAAACACCGTGCTGAGCAATGAGGAGACCGGCAGAAAGCTCGGTTTTAAACACATGGGACTTCGCCCGGTACTCAGCATCGTGGACCCGACACTATTCCTCACCCTTCCCCGCGCGCAGATGGCATACGGCGCATGCGACATGATGTGCCACATCTTCGAGCGTTATTTCACCAACACCACCCAGACCGCCCTGACCGATGCTCTGGCAGAGGCCACCATGCGCACCATCATGCAGCAATCGACCCTCCTGGCCGCCGACCTGCAGAACATTGATGCCTGGGGCCAGCTCGCGCTGAGCGGCACCGTGGCTCACAATGATTTATTAGGGCTCGGGCGTGAGCAGAGCTGGGCTTGCCACGCCATGGAACACGAACTGAGCGCCGTGTACGATGTTCCACACGGCGGCGGGCTCGCAGTCATCATCCCGGCCTATATGGAAGCCGTGTGGCCGTATAATCCCGGAATCTTCACCCAGTGGGCATGCAATGTCATGGGCGTACCGCCGCACCGCGATACCGAGGCAGTGGTGCGCGAAGGCATACGCAGACTCCGCGCCTGGTATCACCAGCTGGGGCTGCCGCAAACCATGCGGGAACTAGGCGTGCCTGCAGATGCCGATTTCAATGCCATGGCAACCGCCGCCTGCAAGGTATACGACAGAGACGCAGCCACACCCACCCTGGCAGGGGTTCACCCACTCACCGCAGAAGAGGCGGCCGCCATTTACAAAGCCACCATCTAATAATCATGGACACGGCAGCATCCATCCGCCACAATGGGGAGCATGAACACCACCTCCCCACTCTGGTCTGCCGTATACAATGCATACGAGTCACATGATGTGGATGAAGCCCGGCGGCTGCTGCATAGCGAGGAGCCGCCGCCGGACTGCGGCACCATCCTGCGCTGCAGCAACATTGATTACGTACGCTGGCTGCTGAGCAACGACCTGATTCCACAATCCACCAGCAACCGGGACACCTGGCCTGGCCTCGAGGAACTTCAACTCCAATGCAACGCCCTGAGCGAAGCTGCACGCCCCGCCTGCATTCTGAAGGGAGAACTCCCTGCCTCTGAGCCGGAAAAATAACGCACACACACCACATAAGCCACACAAAGAGCTTGACAAGTAACCATCTCCCCCGTAGAATAAACCTGTTCAAGTTCCGGTCCGTATCGAGATTGGGGCGGGTCGGTGACCCGCTCTTTTTTTGTACACGGCTAACAATAAAACCATAAGTAAGCAAGCTAAGACAATGGCCACCACTGACATCTCCGCACTGATTGATTTCTACGTTCGCGAAAAGGATCTTACCCGCGAGCGCGTGATTCAGGCTCTTGAAGCCTCCTTCATCACCGCTTATTCCAAGATGGTGCCCGGTTCAGACCACATCCACAACATTCGCGCCGTTGTCAACCCCCAGAAGGGCACTGTCAAAATCAAGGCAGAGATGGTCGTAGTGGAAGACGACTTGCTGACCGATGCGTTTAACGAGGTCAAACTCAGCGTTGCACAGGCTGTGGGAGAGAAAAAGGGCAAGACCTACATGCCCGGCGATACCATCAGCGTCAACATCACCCCCAAGGACTTTGGCCGCATTGCTGTGCAGACCGCCCGGCAGACCATGCAGCAGCGCATCCGCAAGGCAGAGCAGGAAATGCTTGCAGACGCCTTCCGCGACCGCGCAGGCGAAGTGGTGACCGGCACCGTAAAGCGTTATGATAAGGGCGACGTTGTCGTTGAGGTGGAAAAATTTGAAGGCATTGTTCCCCTGCGCCAGCGTATCCCCGGTGAGGAATACAACAGCGGCGACAAGATGCGTTTCTACGTGGTGGAGGTACGCGATGGCGTGCGCGGCAATGAGCTCATCCTCTCCCGCAGCCACCCCAACCTGGTGCGCAGCCTTTTCGAGAACGAAGTGCAGGAAATCGCTGACAACACAGTTGAAATCCTTAACATCGTGCGCGAGGCTGGCTACCGCACCAAGATGGTTGTACGCAGCAACGACCCGAACGTAGACCCCATCGGGGCCTGTGTCGGCATGCGCGGAGCACGCGTCAAGAACGTGGTGAACGAACTCAACCACGAAAAGATTGACATTCTCGAATACACTGAAGACAAGGCCGCCATGGTAACAGAATCCCTGGCTCCGATTGAACCCATCAAGGTGAACGTGGACAAGGCAGCCCGCGTGGTTACCGTAATCGTGGCAGATGACAAGGCCGCCGCTAAGGCCAAGGGCCGCAAGGGCCAGAATGTGCGCCTGACCGCCCGCCTCATTTCCGCCCCGGATGCACGCTGGGACGTACGCGTGGAAGCCTACGATGAAAAAGCCCAGGCCAAGACCCTGGCAAACGAAGGCGCCAGCGAACTGGCCACCATTCTGGGCATCTCCAACTCCATGGCCGCAGCCATGGTGGCATGCGGGTTCACCACAGTGGAAGGCATTGCAGAATATGCCGATGTGGAAAGCCTTGTCGAGGCTCTCGACATTACAGAAGATGAAGCCCAGGATATCCTGAACAAGGCAAAGAGCAACCGTTGATTCTGCATTTCACAACACGAAAATAAACTTTTAACATGGCAAATAAAGATGAAAAGAAAGCCCCTGTTCTTGACCTGATCGGGGGCAGCAAGAAGAATAAGGCCGCGGCGCCGAAGAGCGCTCCGGCCCCCGCTCCCGCGCCCAGAAAGGAGCGCGCTCCCAAGGCAGAGGCCCTGGATTTGCTTTCTCCGCGCAAGCCCGCCCGCAAAGCGGCTCCCGAAGCCCCCAAGGAAGAACCGACCAAGGCAGCACCGCAGCCCGCCCCGGCACCCAAGCCTGTTGAACCCACCCCCGCCCCTGCCCCGGAACCCGCCGCAGAGGACGGCAAGGTAATGAACATCAAAGCCCCTATCTCCGTAGCAGACCTTGCCACGCAGATGGGCATGAAGCCCTTCAAGCTGATTGCAGAGCTGCTCCCCATGGGTGTATTTGCCAACCCCGGCACCACGCTGGACAGCGACCAGGTGGCAGCCCTGTGCGAAAAGCACGGCTTTACCTACGAACGAGTACGCCGCGAAAAAGGCGCCGGCGTAAAGGCCCCGGTGGAAGAAATCAAGGAACCCGAGGCCGTAGCCGTTGAAGAGGAGCCCGAGGACGTGCTGAAGGTGCGTACCCCCATCATCACCGTGATGGGTCACGTTGACCACGGCAAGACCTCCCTGCTCGACTATATCCGCCGCACAAAGGTAACCGCCGGTGAAGCCGGTGGCATTACCCAGCACATCGGTGCCTACACCGTGCAGCATGGAGATAACACCCTTACCTTCATTGATACCCCCGGCCACGCCATTTTCACTGAAATGCGCGCCCGCGGTGCAGACGTGACCGACATCGTGGTGCTGGTAGTAGCCGCTAACGATGGTATCATGCCCCAGACCAAGGAAGCTATCATGCACGCCAAGGCTGCCGGCAAGACCATCATCGTGGCAGTCAACAAGTGCGACCTTCCTGCCGCTGACCCGGTGCGCGTGCGTACCCAGCTCATGGAAAACGACCTCATGCCCACTGACTTCGGTGGTGAGATTGAGTGCGTAGACGTATCCGCCCACACCGGCGCCGGTATCGATGACCTGCTCGACCTGCTCTGCCTGCAGGCAGAAGTGCTCGAGCTCAAGGCCAACCCGAAGGCAAACTGCCGCGCCTCCATCATCGAGGCCCGCATGGAACAGGGCAAGGGCAGCTCCGCCACCGTCATCGTGCAGAGCGGCACCCTCAAGGTCGGCATGCCCTTCATCTGCGGTCCCTACTCCGGCAAGGTGAAGACTATGCTCGATGACAAGGGCCAGCGCATCAAGAAGGCTACCCCCGGCATGCCTGCTGAAGTTTCCGGCTTCCTGGAGACCCCGAATGTGGGTGATGAGCTGGTGGAAATGGAAAATGACCGCGCCGCCCGCCGCCTTTCCGACGAGCGCCTGGAGGAACTGCGCCAGCAGCGTCTCATGGCCCCCCGCCGCTCCCGCATGGAAGACATTCTGGCCATGATGGGCGATGGCGCCCAGAAGGCCGTACTCAAACTCTACCTCAAGGGTGACGTGCAGGGTTCTGTGGAAGCCATCAAGAAGGCAATCATGGACATCGAGAGCGACAAGGTGGAATGCCAGTTCATTGGTGCAGCCGCCGGCCCCATCTCCGAGAGCGATATTCTGCTTGCCTCTTCCTCCGATGCCGTTATCCTCGGCTTCAACGTGAAGGTGGAGAGCAACGCCGTGAAGGCCGTGAAGCGCGAGGGCGTGCAGGTGAAGATTTACTCCATCGTGTACGAGCTCATCGACCAGGTGAAGGATGCCATGCTCGGTCTGCTGGAGCCCGAGACCCGCGAGACCGTGCTGGGCCACGCCGAAATCAAGCAGGTGTTCAAGCTCAACAAGGGCAAGGCCGCCGGTTCCTTCGTGACCGATGGCAAGATGAACCGCAACGCCGAAGCCCGCGTACTGCGCGATGGCCAGGTGGTGTTCGACGGCAAGATGTCTACCCTGCGCCGCTTCCAGGATGAAGTGGAGGAGGTCAAGGCTGGTCTGGAATGCGGTATCCGCCTGGCAGACTACAATGACTACGAAGAGGGTGATGTCATCGAATGCTACACGCTCGAGAAGATTAAGCAGACCCTGTAAGCAACTATGGCAACCAGACGTCTTGACAAGGTAAACGAATTGATGAAGCGGGAAATCGGCACCTTCATCCAGAAGGAGTACGAGTGGTCCGGCACCATCGTATCGATTCTCGATGTCGAGATTACCGAGGACCTCAAGGAGGGCCGTGTGTGGGTTGGCGTGGTAGGCCGCATGGCCCCTGCCCAGGTTATCGAGAAACTCAACCGCAAGCGCGGTGATATTCAGAAAGCCGTAAGCAAGCGCGTGGTGCTGCGCAACACACCCAAGCTTACATTCAAGCACGACAACTCCGCCCAGCGAGGAGTAGACCTGGTCAACCTGCTGGATGACATTGAACAGAACCTTCCGAAGGCGCCCCCGCTGCCGGAAGGTGAGTTCGACCCGGAAATCTGATATATACCAATTACCAACCATGGCCGGCAAGCTCTCTATCAGACGCGTAGGTACTATCCTCCCAACCCTGAGTCTGGTAGGGCTGCTGCTGGTGATATCAGTTATCATTTGGCTTTGCACAGCCGGGCTTCCCGGCTGTGCATTGCGCTATATTGAGCAGGAGGCCGCCAAGGCCGGAATCAAGCTCAGCATTGAGAAAATCCGCCTGACTCCCAAATCCGGTCTGGCCTTCAAGGCAGAGGACATAGTACTTACCCAGGAGCAGAATGACGCTGCGCCGGTGGAGTTTCAGGTAGGGAAAGCGCAGATTTCATTCAGCTTGACCCGCCTCATCAGCGGCAACTTCAAGCCGGAGAGCGTTCAAATTACCAGAGGGGACCTGGTGTTGCCGCTCAGCAACGAACCTGGGGATAACCTCTCGCTGAGGAAAGTTAGTATCTACACCGCTTTTTTTCGCAACAATGGTGGAATCAGCGCTAATCTGACAGCGAATTTTCATCACGTAGACCTGAGCGTCAAACTCGCGGCCCTCAATTTACCGACCGCCTCCAGCCAGGGAGGAGAGAAGACAGAGTCGGATATCCCAGCAATGCTCGCATCGGTGCGTCCTGCCCTCATCAAGGTCAAGGAACAGTTGAGAAACCAGCAATGGTCAGATCAGGAGCACCCCAGTGTTGCCCTCACGTTCTTTGGCGGTGAAAAATGGCGCGCCCAGCTGAAGGCAAATATTCCCAGCTACGAGATTAGTGATTTTCATATTCGCGACGCCCAGGCAGATGCAGTCTTTGACTCCTCTACCCTTACCGTCAGCAATCTTAAATTCCGCACAGTCGACCCGGAAACACAGGTCAAGCTGCAAGGCGGGTATAACAGGAAAACCCGGGAGCTGGAATTCCACACAGTCAGCACCGCTCCCGTTGTCAGCATGCTGAACGAATACCTGGGAGAAGACGCACCCCAGGTACTGAAGAAAATCACATCCAGCAAGGAAGATACGCCAACCATAGAATTAAGCGGGAATGCATCTTTCAGTGATGATTTTGCACTGAACGAAATCAGCATTCACGGCAAAATTGAACAAAACAAGCTTCAGCTGGGAACAGTGCCGGTAGATTCGGCAAACATGTCCTTCTACATGCACAATGGGCAGTTCAACATTGACCCGCTGAAACTGACCATGCCCGATGGCAGCATTGAGGCCGAAGCCTATGCAGCAAATGAGGCCGGACATGCCGATCTGGACATTTCCCTGCCCTACAAAACACTCCTTGCCCTGGTCCAGGAGCTTGCTCCGGGGCTTCAGATTCCCCTTCCAGAGGGGCTGAATTTTAACAGCACTCTGAACCTGCACACCAGAATCAACCTGGAGCTTCCGAATTTTGAACCCGGCAAAAGCCACCTGGCAGATCTGGTTCCCATACTGCGCAGCTGCGAAATGGAGTTCAACTGCAAAGACATCACTTACGAGAGCAACAGCATACGCAACAATTCCATTACTCTGAAGGTCAATGGCATTGATTACAGCGGCGATGATATTCTTGCAGAAACAATCGACCTGGTTGCCAAAACAGGCAATGCCCAGCTGGCTGAATACCAGGCAGACAGCGCACAGACGGAGCTGAATCTTAAGCTGGAAAACCTGCAATGGAGCAAAAAATCAGAAGCCTTTTCTCTCAAGAAGACGAAGCTGGCTATCAGCACCAATTCGGCCAGCTGGGAAAATATGCAGGTGAGTAAGTTGATAGCTTCTGCCAGCATCTCCAATATCCGTGGAGCTAAAGCGGATATAACGGGCACCCTTCAATCGGATGCATTCAGCATAGAACTCAATGCCGACAAGCTCACACACGCTGAAAACGAGGCCCGGGGTATACACATGGAAGCCAGCGTACCCGAGGGCCTGAATCTGGCAGGTGACTGGCAGCGCATGCAGAGAAACGCCTGGATTCAGGCCGGAGCAATGGAACTTTGCGGCAAAAATGATTTTCATGTTCAGAAGGCATGGTTCAGGCTCCATAACGAGGCAGAAAACCAGGCCGTACTGAATTTAGGCATCGGAGAGGAGGACGCCACTGCCAGGCTCAATGCAACTATCGCCCTGCAGCCGGACGCGAAGCTCGGGCTTGAAATCAGGAAGTTTCACGCAAACCCAGACGATTTCGCCCCCATACTCAGAGAATACATGCCCGCCGGCCTCAAACTCGCCGATAAGGTAACTGCCGAAGGGCATGCTATTATCGATACAAAGACGTGGCGACTTCTCCACAGCAAGTACGACCTGACCCTGCCCAGGCTTATCCGCGTCTGCCACAATGTGCCTGTGCACAAGGGCATGGAAATACCGCTCTCGCTGCACATCGATGGGAGCTTCTCCACCAGAGAGAACGGTGACATGCACTACGAGGCAACAGTCCATGCCCGGCACCAACTGGGAAAACTGGATGTACAGGTGAGAGGCAACCCGCTCACAGACTGCAGCATTACCGGCTCTAACACACTGCCGGTAAATATCATCAACGCTCTTATCGACAACGAAGATGCCCACTGGATTATGCGCGATTTCCGCTGTCAGGATGGCATCACCCGCACCCTTGCCTCCAATATCAACGCAACCATCCGCTATGATAAAGGCATCTATGTGCACACCCGCTGCGATGCCGAAATTTTCAATCTGGATTTCCTGCTGGGTGCCATCCAGGACAAGGAAGATGCCCAGGGCAACCCGACGGGAGAGGAATATCTGCGGACAGATCTGGGCAAGGACCCGTACTCACGAATCAAACACGGCACCTGCGGAGTAGATGTGCTTGTGCAGATGGGGTGCGTGAACAGGCAGGGAAAAGCCCTGCCTGAGCGCATCGAAATCAACCTGCTCAACCCGGACGTGCTCTACGACAACGGCCCCTGGCTCAAACGCATGGGCATCAAGAACGGCGCCGCCACCAGCCGTATCACCGGCGAGGCCGTGCGCTTTGACATTGAGAAATACACCATCTCCCTGCACAAGCTGAAAGGCACCTGCTACCCGGCCTATTCCATAGGCATGTATTATGCCCCTATTCAGCATTACCTGAAGGATGTGGTACTTGGTGTACCCGCAGATATTGAGACAGAGTACTGCATTTTCCCGCTTTCACGGAAATGCAAGGTACCAATGAAAGGCCTTATCCATGCCAAGGCAGCCTCAGGAGCCGGGTACAAATTCCTGGGCACTACCATTCCCCTCACCAACTTCAGCGGCTTTATCAACATCAGCGATGTTGATGTCTACCTCGACCGCATGAATGCCCAGAGCTGGGGTGGGAGCCTGGATGGCTCCCTGCGCATCAATTTTGCAGGCAAGAACACCACGCTGGATGGATTCCTTGTTGCCCGCAACCTGAATCTGAAGGACATTGTGGCATCCTATGGAGCCAATTACTCCCCCGCCTGCTGCAATGGTTTCATACGGTTCCAGGCCGCCTCACCGGATCTGGAGGCCGTGCGGGCCTATGGCCAGGTGCACCTTACCGATGGTGACCTGATGCGGCTTAGTTTGTTCCGCCCCATCGACGCCTTACTTTCCGACCTATCGGGCAACCTGATCAAACTGCAGGAAAGCGTGAACCTTAAAAAGAAGGATTCAACGTCCACCGAGATGGATAATTCTATTCGCGGTTCATTCGACAAGGACAGCGGCGCTGTCGAGTGGGTACCCTTCGCCAATCATTTCCTTCGCTATGGCATTGATGAGGCCTTCAGCCGTTTTGACATCATGGGAGGCCACCTCATCACCCGCGACATGAAAGCCAAGGGCTACAATCTGGATGTAGATGTGCAGCTGGATATAGACCTGAATAAGCTTACCCTCGAAGGCGATCTCTGGCCCAGAATCTCCAGTGTTCCGACTCTCATCATCTCCCCTATCACCATTCTCTCCAGCTTCCTGATTGATATAAATATATACGGGGACCTCGTTTCACCTAAGTGGAAGTTCGGCTTGAGTAAGAAACTCAAAGGAGCAGCCAGCAGCATTACCTCTGAGCCGCAGAAAGACGAACCGTTGAAAACCGAGTAAAGCGAAATGGAGTCGCTGTTGCAGTTTTTGATTCACCTCGCCCCCCTGCTGCACGCAGCGGGGCTCGTTTTTGCGCTGCACGCGCTGGGCCGCCCGCACTCTCCGCAGGGCACTATAGCATGGATGCTCGGTCTTATCCTGCTGCCGCTCATCACCCTGCCGCTTTATCTTATTCTGGGCGCAGCCCGCATTCACCGCCACACCACCAGCCGCCACAGCAGAGAGAGCATCCAGGCCGTTCTGAAATCCAACCAGGCATGGGAACCGGCGCACACCCCGCTGGCCCGCACCCTGACACGCTGCACCGGATACGCCCCCTGCTCCGGCAATGATATCCGCATTCTTCAGGATGGCGACAACACCTACCGCGATATGCTGCACGCCATCCGGGCAGCACAGCACTCTATTCTGCTGGAGTTCTTCATCATTCGCAATGACCGCGTAGGCATCACCCTGCGGGAGGCGCTGGAGGAACGAGCCCGGGCCGGGGTTCAGGTCTATGTCATTTATGATGAAATAGGCTCGCTCAAGCTTCCGGCGGGTTATCTGCGCAGGCTCAGGCGCGCCGGAGTGAAGGTCAGCTCGGTGAACGGCAAACGCTTCTGGTTAAGCTCCATGCTGCGGGTTAATTACCGGAACCACCGCAAGCTGGTGCTTATCGATAGCCGGTGCGCCTATCTCGGCAGCCTGAATGTGGGGCTGGAATACACCCGCGCCAGCCACCGCCCCTACTGGCGAGACACCTTCATCCACCTGCAGGGGCCAGTGGTCACGCAATGCCTGCTCAGCTTTGCTGATGACTGGAAACGCGCCGCGGGCGAGAACATCACCCACTTGGTTACCCGGCAGGAAACAACAGGCACACACACTTGCCAGCTCATTCCCAGCGGACCGGAGGACGGCCCCCTGAATTCCTGGCAGCTCACCCTGCTGGAGATGGCCGCAGAGGCAAAGGAACGGCTCTGGCTGGCCAGCCCCTATTTCGTGCCGACAGAGGCAGTAAGCGAAGCCCTGCGCGCCGCCGCCCTGCGAGGGGTGGATGTGCGCATCCTCATTCCACGCAGGGGTGACAACCTCGCGGCCCAATTAGCGCTGCTCACCTTTATTCCGCCCATGCTGGCCGCAGGGATGCACCTGCTTGCCTACGAACCCGGCTTTCTGCATGAAAAAGTATGCGTGGCAGATTCTGCTACCTGCAGCATAGGCACTGCCAACCTGGACGAACGCTCCCTGAGCCTGAATTTCGAGCTCACCCTCCTCATGCAGGATGAAGGGGCCACAGAAAAGGTAGCCGCCATGCTGCAGCAGGACATGAGCCAGGCCACCCCCATCACCCACGCAGATTGGTACAAACGCCATATCCTTGTCCGCCTGGCAGCAAATTGCTGCCGCCTGCTGGCACCGGTGCTATAGGGGCAAACTTTCAGCTGTACATCGCGAAAAAAAGCTGGTAAAGTGTACAACGGATATGAAAAAAATTCTGGTTCCAGCACTCGCATTCAGCATCTGCGCAGGCAGCACTGCTGTTGCAGAGGTTTCATTCCCGGGCAAGGAGCCGGGTAAGGCAAAGGTGGAATGTAGTGAATCCTCTGCCAGTCTCAGCAATAAGATGTTCACCGCATCATTCCGCAAAGCAGGCAGCGGGGTCGTGTTCGATGGCATGAAAACGGCCGATGGTAAAGCGGTTGCCCAAGGTGGCACCAATCTGTTCACCATCACGCTGGCAGACGGCAAAACATACACCTCCAAGGAATTATCCAGCTCCTCGCTGGAGGAAATCAAGCTCAAGGCAGATAAGAAACACCCCCGCTTATCGGAGCAGCTTCCCGGCTATGCCGTCGGCTGCACCTTCAAGACCCCTGATAAGAAGCTGGAAATCGCCTGGCGCGCCGTTCTCCGCAACGGCTCGCATTACCTGCGCCAGGAAATGGAAATCAAGGCGCTGAAGGATACAGCCTTCGCCACCCTCACCCCTGTCACCTACAACATTGTGCAGGGCGGCACGCCGGAGCTTTCCGGCGGCACCACCCACGGCAAGGTAGTGGTAAATGACCTGGTGTTCTGCGGTCTGGAAACCCCGATGTCTCAGATGTCTGCCCCCGGTGGCAGCGCCGAAACCTCAGCCGAATGGGATCCGAATAAGTGGAGTGCCGATATTTTCTCACCTGTATTCAATGTGCCGGCCTCCATGACCAGCAAGTACGGCAAACGATACGCAGAAAAGGATGGCCCCGTGGTGCTGGGGCTCATGGTTGCGGAAGGTCCCGTATCATTTACAAAGGCAGGCATGTGCCGAATCAAAGCAAGTGGAGACCTGAACATTGTGGCCATTCAGCTCATTCCCGAGGGCAGCGAAAGCGTGGCCTGCGAGGATGTGCACAAGGCATCTGCCAGTGCTACCTACACCCTCGATGTGCCGGCAGCCGGCACCTACACGCTCAAAATCTGGGTAGACACCAAGGACGCAGACATTGAGGGCAGCGGCACAATTGCCTACACCCTGCCCCTGGAAAAGGCAGAGGAAGCTGCCAGCAGCGGCCCGGCCTCTCTGGTAAAGGGCGATTGGGAGCGCCGCACCACCCTCAAGGCCGGCCAGAGCTGGAAGGTATCCTCCGTGCTGGGCTTCTTTGCGCCGAAGCAGGAGCGCCGTTCCTTCCTGGCCTATCTGGAGCGTGAGCGCGCTGTGCCCTACCGCCTCTTCATTCATTACAATGACTGGTATGAACTGGGCATTACGCTGAACAACAACGAAGACCCGCTTCAACGCAACACAGAGCAGAAACAGCTGGAACTTCTCGAGGTCTGGAAGCGCGAGATGATTCAGAAGCGCAAGACCCCCATTGACTGCTTCGTTATTGATGACGGCTGGGACGATTTCAACAGCTTGTGGAACTTCCATGCCGGCTTCCCCAACGGCTTCTCCAAAATCGATAAGATGCTCCGCAGCATGAAGAGCGGCCTGGGCACATGGCTGGGGCCGGTGGGTGGCTATGGCCACTCCAAGGCGCTGCGTCTCGGAAACTGGAACAAGAACCACCCCGACAACCAGATTGGTAATTTCCAGCTCTCCAACAAGGAGTATTTCGATGCTTTCGTGGGCCGCTGCTCCCAGATGGTGCGCGATTATGAGATGCGTTACTTCAAGTTCGATGGCATCTCTGCCCAGTTCCACGCCAAGGGGCCGTCCGGCCTGGAAGATGCGGAAGGCATCATCAGCGTACTGAGCGAACTGCGCAAGGTTCGCAAGGATTTGTTCATCAACACCACCGTGGGCACGTGGTCCAGCCCCTTCTGGCTGCATTATTCAGACTCCCTGTGGCGCCAGGAAAACGATTTCCAGGAACACGGTCCGGCCGCCGGCGACCCCCGCGACAAGTGGATGACCTACCGCGACCGCCTCGTGTATGAGGCATTCGTGAAGCGCTCTCCGCTCTATCCCATCAACTCCGTCATGACTCATGGTATCATCATCACCAAGAATGGCCCGCCCCGCGTCATGAGCAAGGAGCCAGAAAACTGCCTCAAGGAAATCCGCTCCCACGTGGGCTGCGGCACCTGCCTGCAGGAGCTCTATGTGGACCGCGACCTGCTGAGCCAGGAGGACGGCAGACTCTGGAACGAACTGGCAGACGGCATCAAATGGCTGCGCCGCAACGAAGATGTGCTGGCAGATATCCACTGGGTAGGCGGGCATCCCTGGGATGATTCCGTGGGCGATGGCTGCGTGTACGGATGGGCTGCCTGGAGCCCGACCAAGTGCACCCTCACCCTCCGCAATTCCAGCGCCAGCGAGAAAACGCTCACCGGCACCCTGCGCGAGATTCTCGATGTTCCACCCTCGGTAAAGAAGGATAAGGTGAAATTCCGCAGTTCTTTCAAGGGCCAGCGTAATATCCCAGCCCTGCTCGGTGGCGCCATTGATATCGACAAAAAGCTCACCATCACCCTGCAGCCGCAGGAGGTAATCGTGCTGGAAGGCGTCTGCGCTGGCGGCAAGAAGAAGGCCGAAGCGAGCGAAGAAGAAGCCGATGATGCGGAAGATGACGACGACGAGCCCAGGAAGAAGAAAAAATCCAAAAAGAAGTCCAAAAAGAAAAAAAAGGCAAAATAACGAATCCCCTTTCCAGGCGGCACCCATGTGGTGCCGCTTCTTGTTATGCCCGCGCAGCTGCATCAGGCAAGAAAACTGTTCGGCAATAGGATATTTGCCTTGCTTGTAAAGCTGAATCGTATATAATGTTCCCTAGTAGATATGATTGAGCAGTTACGCAAAAGGCTTCTGGACCGGGACAACCCGGTGCGCATTCATCTTATCGGTGTAGCAGGTGCCGGCATGAGCGGCATCGCACGCATGCTCCTGGAAATGGGGCACCGCGTAAGCGGCTGCGACCGTGTAACCAGCGAGGAAACGGAACGCTTGCAGCAGAGCGGTCTCACCTTCGCCTGCCCCCACAGCGCTGATGCCGTGGCCGATGCAGAAATCGTCATATACTCCAGCGCCATCCGCGAGGATAACGTGGCACTCTCCGCCGCCCGCCAGCTGGGCAGTCTGTGCCTGCGCCGCGCCGAATGCCTGGCAGCCATTCTCAACAACAAGAAGGGCGTAGTCGTAGCCGGTACTCACGGCAAGACCACCACCTCCGCCCTCACCGCCCACCTGCTCCGCGAGGCTCGCCTGCGCCCCTGCCACTATGTGGGTGCTGAAATCCCCGTGCTAGGCGCCAATGCCCACTGGAATGCCGACAGCGATTACCTGATTGCCGAAGGCGATGAATCTGACGGCACGCTTGTGAACTACATCCCCGAGCACAGCATTGTGCTGAACGTGGAGGCCGAGCACCTGGATTTCTACCGCGACTTGGACCACATTAAGGAGGTGTTCCACACGCTCTGCCGCCAGACCCGCGGCACCATATTCTACTGCAAGAGCGATGCCGGCGCTGCCGATGTCTGCAGCCAGTACCCCAACAGCGTTTCCTACGGCTGGGAGAATGCAGACTACACCGCCACGAATGTTACCGTGAAGCGAGGCCGCACTCTCTACACCATCAACTACAAGGGCACTGAACTGGGCCGCGTGGAGCTGGGCATCCCCGGCCGCCACAATGTGCTCAACTCCCTGGCAGCCACTGCCGCCGCCATGGAAATGGGTGCAGACTTCGCCAGCATCGGCCGCGGCCTTGCCTCCTTTGCCGGCGCCCGCCGCCGCTTCGAGACCAAGTACCTTTCCAAGGACTACCGCATCGTGGACGACTACGGTCACCACCCCACGGAAATCGCCGCCACAGTGCAGACAGCCAAGAGCCTGAACCCGGACCGTCTGGTCATCTTCTTCCAGCCGCACCGCTTCACCCGCACCCAGCTGCTGCGCGATGATTTCGGCCGCGTGCTGTACGGCGTGGACAAACTGTTTGTGGCAGATGTATACCCGGCCAGCGAGCTGCCCATCCCCGGCATCTCCGGCCAGACCATCGTGGATGCCGTGAAGGAGAACGGCCCGTCCGATGCCCTCTTCCTCCCGGAAATGCCGCTGGCTCACCATGTGGTGGGCAACCAGCTGAAGCCTGGTGACCTTTTCCTGACCCTGGGTGCAGGCAATGTGCATGAAGCCGGCACCAGGATTGCCAAGGACCTGCGCGTTCTCACCGAAATGCAGGCCGAATGCGGCAGCAACTTCCCTGCCCGCCTGTACGAACCCATGCGCCAGCACACCACCCTCGGCGTGGGCGGCGAGGCCCAGTACTGGATTGAGCCGGACAGCGAGAAGGCCATGCAGAACGTGGTCAACTACTTCAAGGACCGCAACATTCCTGTGCACGTAGTGGGGCGTGGCTCCAACCTCGTGGTGCGCGATGGCGGTATCCGCGGTGCCGTGGTTCACCCCAATGGCGGTGAATTCGAGAAGCTGGAGCTCATCAACGAAACCACCATCCTGGCCGGTGCCGGCGTGAAGCTCAAGAAGCTGGCCGCCTTTGCTGCAAAGAACGGCATCTCCGGCTTTGAATGGATGGATGGCATCCCCGGCTGCGTAGGCGGCAGCCTGCGCATGAATGCCGGCTGCATGGGCGGCGATATGTGGCAGGTATTCGCCTCCGCCACCGCTCTGGATGAAGACGGCGAAGTGGTCGAATACACCAGGGACACCATGGAACCCGCCCGCTACCGCAGCATTCCCACCTTTGAACACAGCATGGTAGTGCAGGCCACCTTCTGCGGCACCCCCGGCAAGCAGGCGGAGATTGAGGCTGCTATGGAGGAATACCGCAGCCGCCGCAAGAACAGCCAGCCCATCCAGCCCAGTGCCGGCTGCACCTTCCGCAACCCGGAAGAAATCCCCGCCGGCAAGCTGATTGAGGAGCTCGGCCTGAAGGGCTACACCATCGGCGGTGCCCAGGTATCCACCAAGCACGGCAACTTCATCATCAACACCGGCAACGCCAAGGCCACGGATGTGACAGAGCTTATCAACCACATTGTGCGTGTTGCCCAGAAGGAACGCGGCATCACCCTGCACGAGGAGGTGCAGGTCATCGGTGACCGCGAGGCTCAATTCTAAAAACCTACCCCCCTTTACCATGAAAGAACTTAAGAAGGATACGAAGATTGCCCTGCTGATGGGTGGTCCCGGTTCAGAGCGCGATGTTTCCATTGCCTCCGGCAACGGCGTGCTCGAAGCCCTGCGCAACGAAGGTTTCACCCATGTCACCCCCGTACTGGTAGACAGCGAGCGCCCCGCTATCCCCGAGGGCACGGAGCTGTGCTACAACATGATTCACGGCACCTACGGTGAGGACGGCGGCCTGCAGTCCTACCTGGAGGAACTCGGCCTGCCCTACACCGGCGCCGGTTCTGAGACCAGCCGCAACTGCTTCGATAAGGTTCTGACCAAAGGATTCTTCATCAAGGGTAATGTACCCACCCCGCTCAGCGAAACCATCGCCGCCGGTGAAATGCCCACCCTGCCCGTTCCCTGCGTCATCAAGCCCCCGTGCGAAGGCTCCTCCGTGGGCGTGCACATTGTGTACGACGCCGCCGAGCTGCCCGCCGCCGTGGCCGATGCCGCCAAGTACGGCAAGGATATCCTGGTGGAGGAATACATCAAGGGCAAGGAACTCACCGTAGCCATTTTCAACGGCGAGGCTCTGCCTGTGGTGCACATCTGCCCCCGCAGCGGTTTCTACGACATGAACAACAAATACCCCTCCCTGTACGGCGGTGTCGGTTCCGACTACATCTGCCCCGCCGATATCAGCGAGGAAGAGACCCAGGCCGTGCAGGCTGCCGCTGTAGCTGCCTATAAGGCATTGAACGTGGAGGTATACGGGCGTGTCGATGTACTGCTGACCGATGATGGCAAGCCCTACGTGCTGGAGATTAACACCATTCCCGGCATGACCAGCGCTTCCCTCTTCCCCAAGGCTGCTGCGGCTGCCGGCATCTCCTACGGTGAACTCTGCACCCGCATTGCCCAGGTTTCCCTGAACCAGCCGCGCGGCTGAGCCAACTCACGCCCGCGCCCCCTGCATGAAGAAACGCAACAAATATCGCGCCCACTTCGACGGTGAGCATGCGAGTTCTGCCAACGTGAAATTGCTCGAAGCAGCACTTTCACTCAAGCACCGTTTCTTCAGCATGGTGGCGCTGCGCCGCGGCCTGCGCCGCCTGCGCCGCTGGACCATCATCCTGCTCATCGCGCTTCCGCTGCTGGCGGCGCTCATCTGGGGCTGCATGACCGCCGTGGAAAAAGCGTACAGTCTCAGCATCGATAAAGTAACATTCGATGCCCGGCAGAAACTCATCTCCAAAGAGCAGGCCATGCAGATTCTCGGTATCGAGGAGAGCATCAACATGACCTCGCTCGATACCGGCGCCATGAAGGCCAAGCTGGAGGAGCACCTCTGCATCGAATCCGCCCACATCCGAGCAGAGCTCCCGGATACGCTGCACATCGAAATCAACGAACGCATCCCCGTGGTGTATGTGGAGCAGGAAAGCGGCGCCGAAACCGGCAACCGTGTGCGCTTCTTCATGGACCCCAGCGGTCACCTGTTCCCGGTCATGCCGGAATTCCACCGCAATTTCATGGGCGTGCCGGTCTGGTATCTCCAGCCGGGCGATGTGAGTGAATTCAAGGCAGGCGCCGTCATTGATGAAGAAAAACGCCGCCCGATTACAGAGCTTGTCTCTGCCGCCAACATGTATTCGCTGGTGGAAATTCCCGCCATCCGCGAAATCTTCCGCCCCAAGGAATGGAAAATCATCGTCACGCTCGAAGGCAGCACAGAGGTGCTGATGCAGGTATATGACCTGAAGGGGCAGATGGAGCGCCTGGCCATGATTCTGGAACACTGCCGCGCCACGCACCGCCGTGCACGCAGCATCAATGTGGTTCCTCGCCTCAACCCCACCGTCATTTACGCGCAATAACGCGCCGGGGGCTCAGCATTTTTCCGGATAAGCCGGCATAGTTGAGCCGAATTTCTTTGACATCACTAACGGGCTGATGTAGTATAAGAAAAATCGCTTTATATCATGAAAACACTCATCATTGCCCGCCACGGCAACACCTTTGCCAAAGGCGAAACGCCCACCCGTGTAGGCTGCCACACCGACCTTCCCCTTGTGGAGGAGGAGCGTGGTCGTGGAGTTGGTCTGTATCTCAAGAAACTGGGCCTGGTGCCTACCCGCATTCTGGCTGCACCGCTCAAGCGCACCATGGGCACTGCCGCGCTGGCCGCCGAGGCTGCCGGCTGCACCTGCCCGGTAGAACCCGACCACCGTTTCATCGAGGTGGACTACGGCCCCGATGAAAACAAGACCGAGGAACAGGTAAAGGCCCGTCTGGGTGCAGAGGCAGCCAAGGCAGAAGGCATTGACCCAGCCACCCTCAGCGCAGAGGAGCTGGACGCCAAGGGTGAAGCCATTATCGACAAATGGAACGCAGATGCCACGGTACCCGATGGCTGGAAGGTGGATGTACAGCAGATTCGCGACAACTGGATGAGCCTGGCCTCCGAGGTGAAGGATGGCGAAATCATGCTCTGCGTCTCTTCCAACGGCACTATCCGCTTTGCCCCGGTTATCACCGGTGATTATGCCGGGTTCTGCGCAGAGAATGACATCAAGGTAGCTACCGGCGGTGTCTGCATCTTCACCAGCGAGGACGGCACCACCTGGACCTGCACCGAGTGGGGCACCAAGGCCTTCAAGAAAATCTGACACCCAGAACGCTACACAAGGTTATGATGAACAAGCTGAAACCCGCGTGGATTGACGAATTCAAGAAATTCGCCCTGAAGGGGAATGTAGTAGACATGGCCGTCGGTGTCATCATCGGCGGGGCCTTCGGCAAGATTGTCACCTCTCTGGTGAATGATATCATCATGCCCGCTATCTCTATGCTGACCGGTGATACCAAGAATCTCGCCGAGCTCAGCTATGCGCTCAGCGCAGAGGAAGGAGCACCGGTCATCAAATATGGTGTCTTCTGCCAGACGGTGCTGGATTTTCTCATCATTGCCCTTACTATCTTCTGGGCCGTGCGCCTGGTGTGCAAGCTGCGCGTAAAAAAAGAGGAGGCCCCTGCACCGCCTCCCCCTGCGCCCGCCCCCACACCGGAGGATATCCTGCTGCTGCGTGAAATTCGTGACGCGCTGAAAAACAAGTGAACAAGAAACAACTCATAGCCCGGGTTCAGCGATATATGGGACCGGGCGCCACCCGAGCCACCGCCTCTGCTGCTGTAGAGGCGGTGCTTGCATCCATCCACCTCGCCACAGAGGGTGGCGAAAAGCTGCACCTGGCCCATTTCGGCACCTTTGAGCAAGTGCTGCGCGCCGCCCGCCAGGGCTACGACATCAATACCGGCAGCATGCGCCCCATTCCAGAGAGAAAGGAACTCACCTTCAAGGCGGCAAAGGGCCTGCTGCGTGACACCTGAAGCCCATACAAGATAAATTTTGCGGACTGCTCAAACCAATCGGAGCACGGGGCTAGTCCCGAAAGCATAACCGGGGAGGAACTAAAGACCCGCGCGCCGACAAAGCCAGAGCCCCCACATATAACCGCCGGCAGGTTGTTAAATCTTGACACGCCCCCGCAGCAGGAGTACCATGCCCACATGCCGCAGCAAACCGCAGAGCCAGCCACCTATTACCTGCTTCTTCCCAATGGAGAACAGGAGGGGCCCTATTCCCTGCGAGAATTGAACGAAATGCTGCAGCAGGATTTGATTTCCGCAGAATCCCAGGTGCGCAGCAGCAGCGGCGGCTCCCCCCTGCACCTGGATGAATTGCTGCACGACGGCCAGACTGATACATTGGACGAAATCACCGGCCTGGATGGCCTGAGGGGGTTCTCGCTCAGCCATTTCTTTGCAGAGGTGTTCCGCCGCCACTGCCGGGAGGAAGTGCTGGAGGTATTCTGCTGCGGCACCCCTGCAACCACCCCACCGCTCCAGGCAGTGAGCAGCACCTGGCCTGCTCCCTGGATTTTCGCCCGCACCCTGCTGACCTGCATCGCGCTTTATTTCGGTTTCGACTGGGCTTGCAACACCTTCCAGGTTCCCACACTGGTGCCGGGGCTCATGTTTGTGGGCAACTTCGCCATTCCCTTCTGCGTTGCCATCTTCTTCTTTGAGCTGAACGTCCGGCGTGAGGTGCCGTTCCTGGACCTGATGCGCGCCATGATGTGCGGCGGTTTCATTTCCATCCTCTTTGCGCTGATTCTTATGGAACTCAGCCCGGATGTGCTGCCCTGGGTTGCAGGACCTGTTGAAGAGCCCGCCAAACTACTTGCGGTCATCCTCATAGCCGGCAGCAGGCGCAATGGACGCATTCTCACAGGCCTGCTGCTGGGCGCCGGTGTGGGCGCCGGATTCGCGGCATTTGAAAGCTCCGGCTACACATTTGCCGAGCTTGTGCGCTATATCACCAGCTCCACCGCAGCAGAGGTAGTGGGCTCCATCAACCCCATACAGGGGCAGGCAATCGCCCGGAGCGCCAGTACCATCAACCCCGATGCCGTCATGCAGGTGCGCGCCCTCATCACCCCCTTCGGGCATATTGTGTGGACCGCCATCACCGCCGGTGCCTACTGGCTGGTGCTGAAGCACCGCATTGCCGAGGGCCTGCGCGACTACAACTCGAACTCCATTGACTGGGCCGTTTTCTCGGATATCCGATTCCTCCGCATTGCGCTTATTCCTGTGCTTCTGCACCTCGTGTGGAACACAAACTGGTTGGAAAGCTTCGGCCTGCTGCGCTTCCTGCTGCTCGGGCTCATTGCCTGGGCCATTGCCCTGCGTCTGGTGCAGGCCGGCCTGCAGCAAATCCGGGAGGAAAAATACGCCCGCGCGCTCCCGCTCTGATTTCTATGCACCACGGGGCAGCCCCCCAGGCAAACGATTAAAAACTCTGCTTGACCCCCGCGGCATTCTGCGTATAATGCGTACGTACAGTTCCCACCTTCCCCGGATTTTTTTTCTATGTTGAAGATTTTTTTAAGCGGTGTGCTTCCCCTGCTGGCGCTGGCCTGCCTGTGGTTTGCGCTGATGTTTCTGATAGGCGGTTTGCGCATGCTGCGCAACCGCTGGCGGAGCCTGCGCAACGGCTTGCATGCCGGCGGAGTGGTGCAGCGGCACCATACGCAGAGCGGCACATCCTACATCCCCGTTTTTACCTACACGGACAGTAAGGGCGAAGAGGTGGATATCATGGGCGCTGAATCCTTCGCCTCAGAGGAAGAAGCACTCCAGGCAAAACGCCCCCTGGTGTATGCTGCAGAGCGCCCGGACGCCCCCATGGCCCGCAATGCCGCAAGCTATATCTGCCGCCCCATTTTTCTGCTGCTGGTCTCCGGCGCACTCTTTGCCGCCACGCATTACCTGCTGCTCATTATGCCGGATTAGCCGGTTTACTTATCACCAGCAGTGTGCTAGATTACAGGCATGAGCCACATGCCCACCGGTTATTCCCTGCGCGCAGCGCACGCGGTCGACTTCCCCGCCATACGTGCTTTCTATGACCAACTTATAGACGACCTGCAGAAACGCCCGTATCACCCGATGTGGGAAAAGGACGGCCACCCGTCAGATGCTTACCTGAGCACCGCCATAAACGCAGACGAGCTCTGGATTGCTGAAGCAGAGGGCGCCATCGTGGCCGCCATGGTGGTGAATTCTGCCGCTAATGATGGCTACGCCCAGGTACCCTGGCAGATAACCGCCGCACCGGAGGAGGTCACCATCGTGCATGCTTTCGGCGTTTCCTGCAGCCACCAGGGCCGCGGCCTCGGTTCTGCCATGATGCGCGAGGTGATACAGCACGCCCGGAATGCCGGAAAAAAGGCCATCCGCCTGGATTTGATTGATTTTAACCGCCCCGCAGAGAAAATATACCTGAACCTGGGCTTTACCAGGTGCGCGGAGCTGAAACTCTACTACAAGGAGGTAGGCTGGCAGCTCTTCCACATGTTTGAATACGTGCTCTGACGCACCCAAAAAGCGCACCCGGATAAACCGGATGCGCTTCTCGTTTCTCTCATTATCGCTCTTTACAGAGCAGGCTTTTTCGGGGTCGGCGTATCGCTCGTGCCCTTGAAAGTTTTATTCGGCAGCCAGGTCTGGTTGCGGCCAAGGAATGCAATCTTGCCGCGCACAATCAGGTTTTCGCCATCGCGCCACATTTCGCAGCCGTATACCTTGCCCTTCTGCGGGTCAAGAATCTCACCGCCGCTGTAGCTGTCGTCATCCTTCTCCAAATCCCAGATGATAGTCAGGCCCTTGATGCTGGGGCTGCCCTTAATCTTAGCCTTGGCGCCCGGATTCTGCAGCAGCTCTACCACCCGGCCATAATACTTCCCCTGGTATTCATATACCTGCACCACGCTCTTGGCTTCCTTGGTCTCATCATCAATGGTGGTCCAGTAGCCCGTGATGTTTGCCGTAGCCTGGGCAGCAAAGGCACACAGGCTCATAGCACTTGTCAGTAGGATTTTCTTAATCATGGTGTGTGTGTTTCTATTGGTTTGCCCCTGCTCTTCACTAAAAGCTAGAGCAAGGTCTAGAAAGAAAATACACCAAAGCTAGAGTATAGTCAAGGTTAAATTTTTAAAATATATTTACGGAGCACGTGTATCCCAAAGATTTCACAAATGACCGCATTATCAACACCGTTCTGGAGCCAGCCCCCCCTCTTTATCCGCTAAATGGCGATTTAGCGGGGTTAGAAATCAATCGGAGCACGGGACTTCAGTCCCGAAAACTCAAGCGATGGGGGACTAAAGTCCCCCGCTCCGACAAAAAAACAGCTCGCTATTCAGGCAGGCAGAATACCAGCATCCAGGCTATCCTCGCCCTGAATCAGCTCGGCAAGCACAGGGATGCCGGTGAATTCCTCAATAAGGGCGCGATTCGTCACGGCGGCGGTGTCCCATTCCTCGCTCTGCTGGTTGAGAATGATGCCACAGCAGCGCAGCCCACGGGCCTGAATGGCGCGCACGGTAAGGATGGCGAGATTCGCCGCGCCCTGGCGGTTGCTCACCACCAGCAGCACCGGCAGCTGCAGCTGCTCTGCCAGGTCGGCCATGGTCTTGCCCGGGCAAAGCGGCGTCTCCCAGCCGCCCACGCCCTCCACCAGCAGGGTGTCGTACTCCGCAGCCAGAGCCTGCACCTGCCCCGCCAGCGCGGAAATGGAAACAGACTGTCGCTCAAACTCAGCCCCCATGCGGGGATCTGCCGCCGTGCGCAGATAAAGCGGGTTAATGGAATCCAGCGCCAGCGTAGGCTGCCCCGCAGCCTCGCGCATAGAGCGCAGTTCCTTGCGGTCGCCGCAGGAAACAGGCTTGCACCCCATAGCCCGCACACCGCGAGCCGTCAGGTCACGCAACAAAGCGTACACCACGTGAGTCTTGCCCACTCCCACATCCGTACCGGTTACAAAATAAGCATTCATGGCGTTCTGTCTTACTCAGGCATGGAAAGGCGGATATCATCAATACTCCACTCCGGGCTGGAGCCGCGCACCAGCAAGTGGTTCACCATGAGCCACACCACCACAGCGGCGGCAAGGCACAACAACTTAGCCTGCCAATTAGAGGTCAGAAACTTCTGAAATCGAATCCTGCGTCGCATGAGAATAAAGAAGTTGAGTTAAGCGTTCAGAAAGGAGATCGAGGTGAATATCGCGCTGCACCACATTGCCCACCGCCAGAGAAACAGAGCCGGTTTCCTCTGAAACAATGATGACCACGGCATCCGATGCCTCTGCCAGGCCGATACCGGCGCGGTGGCGCAGGCCCATGCTGCGGTCCTTCAGCTCGCGGTTAGACACGGGCAGAATAGCAGCCGCCGCCACAATACGCTCATTGTTCACAATCACAGCGCCGTCGTGCAGCAGCGTCTTGGGCATGAAAATCGTACCAATCAGCTCGCGGGTGTACTGAGCATCCAGCTCCGTGCCGGTCTTGGCATACTCCTGCAGCTTATTGGAGCGGCAAATGGCAATGAGAGCCCCGTATCGCTTCGAAACCAGATAAGCAACCGACTCGCGCACCAGGGAAACGAAATCCTGGTTTTCCTGCTGAGTGTTAATGAGGCGGGCAATAATCCTGTTCGACCCCAGACGCGCCAGCGCCGTGCGCAGCTCCGGCTGAAACAGAATGACCAGAATGGTACCCGGCCCGATAATGAGCGCAGCCAGCTGTTTAAGCACCACAGCATGCGTCAGTTCCAACACAAAATAGCCCAGAATCACCGTCGCAATGAGCCCCGCCAGAATGGCAGCCGCGCGTGAGTCCTTCACCGCGCGGTACAACTGGTAGAACAGAGCCCAGAGCACCATAATCTCAAAAATGGCTCTGAGAATTTCGAGAAAGGTCATACATGCATCATACTATGAGCAGCCCCGCAAAGCAAGCGGAATCAATGCCAACGCAAGACAATCCTCCGGAACCAGGCTCGCAGAGCTTCCGCAAGGGAAATCTCCCCCCCTCATTTACTGGAGCAAAATTCGCCTCAGCGCAAATCGCACCAGAGGGCGCGGTGGTCGGAGGCCTTGGCGGCGGCGGGAATATCAACAATCCCACCCTGCCCGCGCATGCGCTCGCGGAGGGTGGGATTCACGAAAATCTGGTCATAGATGCAGTACTCCTTGCCGCGCTTGAAATAAAGGGTCCATTCCTCGCCGCGGGAGTCCTCGGGGGACAAGCGGCGAAGGGAGGAGTCCTGCGAGAGGCCTTGCTGAAGGATTTGCGGTGCGGCATCGGAGGGGCCGTCGTTCCAATCGCCGAACACGAGGAGGGGCATGCCTTTCTGGGTGCGGGCAATGTGCTGGATATGCTGGGCAAGGGTGTAGGACTCCTGCTTGCGGAGGGCGGTGGCAGCACCAGCGTTGTCCGATACGCGGGATTTCAGATGAGCCCCGACAATGCGGAACAGGCGGCCATCCTCCAGGCGCACGGTCGCATCCAGAATACCGCGCAGCATCTTGCGGCGCTTCTGCTGGTGCAGCTTCACATTCTCCTGCGAGTTATCCTGCACAATGGGGTGCATGGAGAGCAGCGCCAGCGCGCGGTCCTCGCCCTGCCGCGCCAGCACTCGGAAATAGGGGTATTCCAGCCCCTTTGCCGCAAGGCGTTGGCGCAGGTCCTGCAAGGCCACCGGGCCGCCTATTTCAACAAGCCCCACAATGGCAGGCCGGGCAGAGGCAATGACCTCCACCACCGCCTCGCGGGATTCCAGCGATTTGGGAGTCAGCACATAGCGGGAGCGGTACGCCTCCCCCGCCACAAAATAATTCTGCACATTGTGCATAAGGAAACGCACAGGCTTACCGGCCTTGGGTATGGCAGCAATATCCACCTGTTTCTGCAGCGGGGCGGTGTGCGCCTCCTCGGCAGTGAGCGTTTCCGCCCCCAGGGTGGGCACATATTCCTCCTGCTGCACAGTAGGGGCCGCCCCCAGCCAGCGGAGGATGGTATCATCTCCACCAAAGCGCTCCACCAGCAGCCCTGCTACCAGCAGCACCAGGAAAACCAGCAGTGCATCCTTGCGCGGAAGTTTACGTCGGCGAGCCATACAGGGTAGTCGGTCAAGGGTTCACAGTATGCCTTACAGGCAGCCGCCATCCAGCCATTCGGCCACCTGCGGGGCGGCGTAGGTCAGAATCATATCTGCCCCGGCGCGGCGGATGGAGAGCAGCGCCTCCAGCATGCACTGTTTCTCATCCAGCCAGCCGGAAGCCGCAGCGGCCTTCACCATCAGATACTCACCGCTCACATGATACGCCGCAATGGGCAGCGTGGTGGCGCGGCGCATCTCCGCAATCACATCAAGATACAGCGTGGCGGGCTTCACCATCAGGAAATCAGCGCCCTCGGCGACATCCAGCGCGGCCTCGCGCAGCGCCTCGCGCACATTGCCGGGGTCCATCTGGTACGTCTTCTTGTCGCCGAACTTCGGCGCACTGCCCAGCGCCCCGCGGAACGGGCCATAGAACGCAGAGGCATACTTGGCCGTGTAGCTCATGAGCGACACCTTGGTGAACCCCTCGGCATCCAGCGCAGCGCGCAGGGCGGCAATGCGGCCATCCATCATATCGCTGGGGGAAATAATATCTGCCCCGGCGCGGGCGTGGCAAAGAGCCTGGCGGCAAAGCGCCTCCACCGTCTCATCATTCAGAATCTCGTACGAACCATCCTCATACTCCCGCACCAGGCCATCCTGACCGTAAGTATTGAACGGATCCAGAGCCACATCCGTCATCACGCAGAGCTCCGGCACCGCCGCCTTGATGGCACGGATGGCGCGGGGCACCACACCCTCCGGGTTCCAGGCCTCACTACCGGCAGCATCCTTCTTCTCCTCAGGCACCACCGCAAACAAATCCACACAGAGAATCCCCAGGGCATACAGCCGCTTGCATTCCTGCGCAATACCCGCTACGCTCCAGCGCGTGCACCCCGGCAGTGACTCAATGGGCGTATCCTCATCCCCCTCCTGCACAAACATGGGATATATCAGGTTGGCGGCAGAGAGCGTAGTCTCTCGCATGAGACCACGAACAGCAGCAGACTTACGGTTGCGGCGCGGGCGAATCGGCAGGTTCATCATATCGCCCACCACACTAACACAATTTGCAGCATATGTAAAGATTCACACGCGTTCTCTCACTTCTCCCCCGCAAAAAAACATACTTCTCATACCCGCAGAAAAAACACCCCTCGAAAGCAGCAAAAACACTTGACGAATTATACCTATTTATTATACAATCACAGCATTGACGGAGCATTCTCCATACTCCTCGTCTCTCATCCGTTTTTCAACACCAAGACAAGAAAGCACTATGAACATCGCAATGGTAGGCACAGGCTACGTTGGCCTGGTCAGCGGTACATGCTTCGCAGAAATGGGTAACACCGTAACCTGCGTAGACGTGAACGAAAAAAAGATTGAAGACCTTAAGAAGGGCATCATGCCCATCTACGAACCCGGTCTCAAGGAAATGGTTCTGCAGAACGCAGAAGCCGGTCGTCTGCTCTTCTCCACCAGCCTGGCATCCTGCATTGATGATGCAGACGTTGTATTCTCTGCCGTGGGCACCCCGCCCGATGAAGACGGCTCTGCCGACCTTCGCTACGTGCTCGAGGTAGCCCGCGAGTTCGGCCGCAACATCAAGAAGTACACCCTGCTCATCACCAAGAGCACCGTGCCCGTAGGCACCTGGGCCAAGGTGAAGAAGGCCGTGCAGGAAGAACTCGACAAGCGCGGCGTGAGCGTTCCCTTCGGCGTGGCCAGCAACCCGGAGTTCCTGAAGGAGGGCACCGCTATTGAAGACTTCACCAAGCCCGACCGCGTGGTGGTAGGCGTGGAGGACGAACGCGCCGCCAAGCTCATGCGCCACCTCTATCGTCCCTTCATGCTCTCCGGCGACCGCGTGCAGATTTGCGACATCCCCAGCGCTGAAATGATTAAGTACGCCGCCAACAGCATGCTGGCCACCCGTATCTCCTTCATGAACGACGTAGCAAACCTCTGCGAACTCGTGGGCGCCAATGTGGATGCCGTTCGCCGCGGCATCGGTTCCGATGACCGTATCGGCAAGAAATTCCTCTACCCCGGCTGCGGTTATGGTGGCTCCTGCTTCCCGAAGGACGTGAAGGCTCTCATCCGCAGCGGTGCAGAGCTCGGCTACCGCATGCGCATCCTCGAGGCCGTGGAGGACGTGAACGAAAAACAGAAGACTATCCCCTTCACCAAGCTCAAGGCCGCCATGCCTGAGCTCCAGGGCAAGACCATTGCCGTGTGGGGTCTGGCCTTCAAGCCCGGCACGGATGACATGCGCGAAGCCCCCTCCCTCACCCTCATCCAGTCCCTGCTGGAGAGCGGCTGCCAGGTGCGCGCCTTCGACCCCGTGGCCATCACCGAGGCCAAGCGCCGCCTGGGTGAGGACACCATCACCTACTGCGATGACATGTACGAGGCCTGCATCGATGCCGATGCCCTCGTCATCGTCACCGACTGGAAGCAGTTCCGCGTGCCCAGCTGGGCCGTACTGCGCAAAACCATGCGCGGCCGCCTGATTGTGGACGGCCGCAACCTCTACGACCAGGAGGAAGCCTCAGAAGAAGGCTTCACCTACAAGCGCATTGGTTAAGTCTTTCTCTGACTTTTCAATAGACCTCAGCCCGCCTTATACACAAGGCGGGCTGATTCTTTTTTCTATGCAACCTTCTCAGCTGCAACTTTCTCCACAGCCAGGCAGATTATCTGCCGGGCATCATCTTCGGTGGTAGCCTTGCCAAACACAAGAACTGGACACCACTAAAACTCGAAATGACGATTTGGAGGAATGCTGATTTCAGAAGTCAGAATGCAGAATTGTGAGTTTGTGTGCGGCGGTTGCCGCACCTGTAAACAAAATTACCTGAGATTTCTCAGGTAATTTTCATCTCTCTGCGCGGCCGCAAGGCTGCGCACTAACTGCTTATTCTGCATTCTGCGTTCTGAAAATCTGCATTCGCGAGACTGCAATTTGGACACCACTAAAACTCGAAATGACGATTTGTCTCTCTGAGCAGCGTAAGCTGCGAAGTTTCGCCGCAGCCCCCGAAAGGGGGCAAGATTTCGATGAGCGTCCGCGAAGTTTCACCGGTAGTCGCCAGACTGCCGATTTCACTGACGAGTCCTCGGGCGAGGATTTTGTGCATTGCTGTGAAACTTCGGGCTTGTACCCTCAGTGAAATTTCGCAGGAGCTCAACGAAACTTTACCTGCTTCGCAGGTGCAGTGAAACTTCGCCCCGTCTAGGACGGGCTCAGAGATTACACCTACCCGCCAGCCTGCAATTTGTGTTTCTTTAGAGATTCCCAAGTACCACGAAATGTCCCCCGTCTGCGAAGAAGTCCTAGCATATTCATAAATCCTTGCTTTTCAGGACATAAACGTATCCTGCTATAGCCCCCCCTGAGAATTAACAGTATGCCGCAGACTTAACCAGCTCAGGCACCTGCGTTCAATTTACTAATCAGAGTATTAACCGCCAGCAACAAATCGCTGCATTGCTGTCTTAAATGGAGATTTTCCTGTTGTATAATCTTGACCTCCTGCTTCAATGCAGATAACTCCTCGAGAACAAGCAAAGAAGGGGCCTCCGTATCCTTATCATTCCCTTCCATCTCATACGGAAGAGAAGCCCGTGCCGATACAATTTCGCGAAGTATGCGTCTCGTCAAGCAATCCGCGTTGTCATGCATAAAAGCATCACGAGGGAAAATGGATGCAATCAGACGACGAAGCTCTGTATACGGGTACCAATGCGGCACAAGGCTCAAACACAACTCTATCCTTTGCCCGTCAACCACGTCTAACTCTATCTTATGGGGCGAGTTATGAGACGCTGAGGTAAAATAAGATTTATCTGCATCGATTTTTATACTGGTAAAATCAACACAGTAACAAGCTGGATTCCTATCTCCTATCATATACTTAGGAGCCCGAAGAATGAGATTCATTTTTCCAGTTCCCTTTGCCGTTACGACAAGTCGTACAGAAACTCCAGTACACACTACCATCTTGCCCTGCCCCTGCTCACTCCTCAGCCATTCTGGTGCAAAAACCTCAATAAAGGCACTTTCATCTATTTCTACAGTATTATCCTGATTACCCAGGTTGCGGATATCTATACGGCAGGAGAATAATTTCTTGCGAATAGCCTCAGTTGCAAGAGTCAGTAATACATGTTGATTTATTTCATGTTCAGCAAGGAATATCTCCTGCAGCTGAGCATCCCCCTTTGTGAGATTATGCAGATGCTGCGTAAAGCACCCTACACCCGGAGCATCATTAATTTTGAACAATCCTACCTCCTGCGTCCCTGCAATAAGATTCAGACGGTGCTTTCCACTCGGAGGAGCAACAATCCTGCATCCATTCTTCACTGCGCATCGATAAAACCATATATCATCGCTTGTTGGTGCAAGTGTCATGAACTTTTCCTCATCCATGATTTCGGGATGCAGACACCCCGGTGGGATACAAGGTACCACTACCGCCGCGCAGCTTATTAAATACGGAGGGAGCCGCCACACTAGGGAGACAATGGCTGTCTTTGTCCAGATACAGATCTGCCCTGCCTACAAAATACAAATTTCCCCCATGCATATACAGGCGCGATACACTGCTGCTCACGACAATCGGTTCCCCCTTATACTTTGTGTAAGTGTCATATAAATCAGACACCATATTACAGGGATACAGAATATCATCATCTGCGGTAATAATGATATCATCTGGATATCGCTTGAGGGTGGGAATCAGCTTCTTATAGGAACGGATGTCATGATACCAATCAATCGTCAGCCCCATGGGAATCAATGCTAGCAGTTCCTCTGGCAAGTCAGACTCTCTGCCAGGGAACTGCTCAGGAGCAAGCCATAGTATGATTTTATCCGCACGAAGGGTCTGATTGATTAAAGACTCAATAACCAGATGAACGGTCGCGATTCTGGCTGGATATGAAGTTAAAGAAATAATCAGCTGAGGGAGCCGGCTGCAGGGGGCTGACATATGTTACCTTTCTCCTTTACTTTTCTGCGCAGCCTCTCAAAGGGGCAACTTTAATAGATTTCCCATTTTAAGGTCCATTTCCTCCGGTTGCCACATGCATGCCCCTGATGCCGAGGTGAAGGTCATCTCGCCAAAGTAAAGTCTGCCGTCATCCATGCGGTACAAATCGACTCGCACATGGCAGAACCCCTCGGCCAGTTTTTCAGCAACTGCTATCATCTCGTCCAGATTATCCGGACGCGGCATATCCTTTGTATCCAACGGGTATGAGTACACAAAATTCTGCTTGTTCCACTCCCGGTCATAGAAAGCCATCTTCAGACCATTTGTGTTGCGTTCAGAAAGGAACTGAATATACTGAACCCTCCCGTCGAAACACCAGAACTTATAATCATACAAGTCTCCACCTTCGCTTCCCTCATTCTCTATGAATTCTTCCACAATAACCTTATGCGGAATAGCAGAATAATGCATCTCCAGACCGGCTTTATATGAAAAATCCTCACCCATCCACCAATCTATCTTCTTCCTGGCTGCGGCCCTATCAAATTGAGACTTATCTTTTACAATGACATTATAGCCACATCCATGGTTGCACTTGATAACAAAACGATCTGGTAAAGAATCAAAATCAATTGCATCAAAGCTATCCCACGCACCCAGCAAGGGTATGAGATATTCCTGCCCTACGCGCTCTGCAACCCAATCACGAACCAGATACTTATCCGCCAGCAATGTCTTTACTGGAGTGGCATCATGCAACTTCAACCACTGTACTTTTTCATTGTACGTTGTGGGATTTTGCAGATTTAGCACTCTACCCTGCATCCGTTCACGGTACCAGTCGCATAATGCGAGCTCAAGTTTGTCCTCGGGGCAATACTTGTGCATCTTAATCATGAGTTTCCGCTCCACATTGGACACCCGTGCAAGGTAATCTGTACGCAATGTGGCTGCTCTATCCACCAACGCCTTATCCAGTTTCAATTGTGCCATTTCCGCCTTCTCCAGCTGACGCCGCAGGGATGCCACATCATCCCGTTCGCGCTTATCCAGGGCCTGCCGAGCATGTTCCTGGGCTCTTAGCGTGTCTCTTATCTTCTGAAGCTCGCGCTTCATATCTGCAAAATCAGCCCCCTCTCTTTTATCCAGAGCTTGGTAAATGCCTTTCTGTTTCTCTAGCGATGCATTATTCTCGTCAAATGAAGAGTTCATCGAATCCTTTAACTCTTTTACAATCTGAGTTAGCTCGTTTAATGTCTTCCCTGCACTAACAATCTCCTGATTTTGTCGACTGACAAGACCATTGATTTGTTTTATCTGTTTTTTCTGCTCATTACATTCCCTCCGAATATTGTTATTTTCCGTTCTCTGCTCCTCCAGCATCCTTTGCAGAATCAAAATTTTGGAACGAAATTTTAATTTGAGGCCCAAAATACATACAACACGGTAATCACCTTCATTATAGCATCCAATTATCCGCTCGATTAAAGCTCTCTCTTTTTTTCTGAATACTTCATAATTGATGGTTTATCAGCAATATTAGGTGAACACGTTAGAATAATTATTTTTCATTACCACACTATAGTGGCATAGTATTATGTCCTGTGGGATAGGAATGAAAAAAAATCTATAAATTTGAAAAAACAGCAACCTGGCACCACTAGAACCTAAAATAGATGAAAGGATTATAAGTGGAAGCGGCCATAGACATCCATGCTAAAATGAAGAGGACAAGGCACCAAACACTTGAAAGTAGTGAGCTTACCTTACCTTCGGCATAAGCTAACCGTCTCGCAATAGGGAAGGACAATATCACTGCGATACCCAGAATCATCCAAGTATAACGATCTGCGTAATAACCAAAGGAATACACGGGTGTAGAATCGAGTAAGCCGGCCATGTTTTTGAGATGCAACAGAGCATCGCCAAGACCTTCAACACGGAAAAAGACCCACCCTACAAGAACAATCAACAGAAGAGCCAAATGCTGGAAGCCCCTTATCAAGAAGCCTCCTTCCACTTTATGCCAACCTGTAATTTTCTCGATAATGATAAACAACCCATGCCAAAGTCCCCACAGGACAAAGCACCAGCTTGCTCCATGCCATATTCCAGTGGCAAAGAAAACAACAAACAAGTTAAAGAGATTACGCGTTTTACTGACTCGATTACCCCCCAAAGGAATGTACAGATACTCCTTAAACCATGTGGAGAGAGATATATGCCAACGACGCCAGAACTCCGTAATAGAACGGGATATATACGGATAATTGAAGTTTTCGGTAAGCCTGAATCCGAACATCAAACACAACCCGATGGCCATATCCGAATAGCCGGAAAAGTCAAAATAAATCTGAAACGCATAACAAAACGTACCCAACCAGGCGACGCACGTTTCTATCTGTTCAGCAGGCGTGTTGAATATTTTATCAGCCACTTCACCCATTGTGTTGGCTATCAATATCTTCTTTGCCAAACCAATGAGAAATCTGCGTGCTCCACACGTAAAATTCCATATTGTTTCCTTTCTTGAGTCTATCTGGGTACAAACGTCGTGATATTTTACAATCGGGCCCGCAACCAGCTGCGGGAACAACGTTATGTAGAGTAACAATTTATACAAATTGCCCTGCACAGGAGTATCCTTTCGGTATACATCTAGCAAATATGATATGGCCTGGAAAGTGTAGAATGAGATACCTATAGGCATCACCACATTCAATGGCTCTATCTGATGAATAAAAATGGCAGATAGATTATCCAGAAGGAAGTTTGTATATTTAAAGTAGACCAGAATGCCTAAGTCAACAATCAGTGCCAAGGCTAATAGCAAGAGCGCATATCTCCTCCATTTGTCTACAGCCAATGCAGCTATCCATGTAATAAGAACAGATATCAGGAGAATAAGCAGATACCGAGGCTCGCCCCAGGCATAGAAAGTAAGGCTAGCAATCAGAAGTATGGCATTTCTCCATGCTCGGCTTTCCCTGATGTAATAGAGCAGCAGCACCAAAGGTAGAAATGCAAAGACAAACGAAAAAGAACTAAATAACATAACAATATATAAATTAATACAACTGAGAACAATTAGCAACTAACCACGACTCATATAGACAAATAATCAACAAATCTGGGTTGAAGTCTTCGATTTGTTTTTCCCATCGGGAGAAAGTGAACTTATTTTCGGCAACACCGTTATTGCTCCGAATTCTCAATAATTCACCAAAACTATATTTGAACCAATGGCGAATGTAGGCGGTGGTCGATTCACCTAAAAGCACAGCCTTACCAGATGCAGATGAGAAGGTATAACGCGTTTGCATAGGCTCCAGGACGCGAGATGCAGACAGCATTCCTTTTTTCTTCAGTGTATAGTGGTTATATAACACATCATAGTTTTCTGCCTTAAGGGCAAGGCTTCCACCTAAATCGCCCAAGAAGTAATGAGAAACTTCGTCCTCGTAAGACCAGTTGTCAAGAGGTTCAGCTTTCAACACAGAAGAATTCGTGCTAATCTCCAGCCGGGGATCATCCTTCTGCATAATGCTCAGATGGGGGAAATCTTTTTTTATTTCAGCCATTGCTGCTCGATAGAACAAATGTGCTCCATCCTCAGAGAAATGAGTATCCTGCTTAAAATACAACAGTGTTTCAGGAGATGCCCGCCGCGTAGCTCTGGCTTCAGACAGAGGATAAATTGCAGTTACATCCTTTAAACTAAACATCATATCATTTATATCATACTTTACCTTGATGCCCTCTAATGCAGCCATACGCGGATTCATATCCGCGTAGACTCGTTCCTTAACCGGGCAAACAAGAAGGTACAATTTGATTCCCCGTTCCTTGCACCAGTTGTTCAACCTCTGCAAGTTATTAACGGCCTTAACGGCAAGCTCCTTATCGTATCCATGCACAACAGAATCTACATACGGTTTGGAAAACACCCAGTTATTGGCATATTTTACAGCTTTCTTGTTTTCCTTTACGCCCGTAATTGTATATTTTAAATTATCGTATTGCTTAATCAGCTCCGTTCTATAGGCAAAACGGTCTTGCAACCAAACCTCAAACTGCTTACCAAATGCCAGGTTTAATCCTCTTTTATTTTCAAGCAGCCGGGGGAAGGATGCCAATTTTCGTTGTTCAGCCTTCGATACCTCCGCGGTATTTATGCGCGACATAGGAACGCAACATATACAGACAAAAACAATAATGAACAGAATCTTCTCCCATGCCTTGTTCGTATTCCGCAACCTCAACCCCAGATAGGTATACAGCAAACATGAGATAAGAATGACTGAAAAAAGGAGATACCAATCACACGTCGTTTTGCTTTCCAACGACAAATCCTTCTGATATACAATTTTGGGGACAGGTAGACCACACAAAAAAGAGGCAGATTCCTTATCGCGCGCTACCTTAATGTTTTTAGCAACGTGAAACCCGAAATCTTCCATATTGTCAAACTTATAGACGGAGTCTCCATAATGGAGCCTGACATCAGAAATTTTCAACACATTCACGTCAGACGACGTCGGGTCTATACGAAAGCGTGCAATCTTGTCTGTAGGCAAATCGATGGAAACCTCTTTCTGAGACATATTTACCTTACTGATAACAGAGCGCGACGAAGAAAAGCTTTCATCCTTGCTTGTTGCCCACCATATTTTATACGATATGTCTGTTGCTGCCTCCTGCTTGAATTTGACAGAGATGATACCCTGCTTCATGAACATAGGCGAACAGACCTTCACTGTGGCAAACGCCAAGACTGCGCATAAAATTGCTATTACGATATTCTTTTTCTTATTTTTCATTTGAAGAATGCAGATGAAATTACTCTCATGGTTAGTTAATCGAACCAATGCTAAAAACTGAGTATATTCGTCAAGTTATTTCTTAATGAGAAGCGAGCCAATCGCACAGGAAAATGTTATTTCATCGTTGAATTCTAATACTCATCTGTTATCTCAGACATAACCGTTAATGCCCCATAGAAGTGAACTCTCGGCCTTCGATGATATATTTCATGAACTCATCTTTCATCGCCTGCATTACGTAAATCGCACCGGCGGGCGTAATATGGTTCTGATCACGGCAATATAGTTCCCCGTTCTTAAACATGAGGTAGTCTCCCTCCTGGAAAACGCCTTTCTCAATATGAAGGACTTTGCAGAACCCTTCTTTCTCCCATTCTGCAAATACAGAATTTATCTGCTTAAAGAACGAGTCATAATGCTCTTTTGTAATAGCAAGAGGCAAAATACGCTCCTTGATTTCCACGCCTCCACCGCAGCGCTCTTTCCATCTCATGAACTCCAGGCCGCTGATATCGAGGCCATGATAGACAGGAGTCGGGGATACAAGGACAATATTTTTCCCAAGAGCTTTAACCTGCTCACAGAATGTTCGTAATGAATGAATATTCTCATCGGGTGTAAATGGTTGCAATTTACCGTCCCAATTTCTAAAGTGTTTAAAATTTATACGATTTTCCCACAGCTGACCAATGACAACCGTATGCAGCTGCGGCTGGGAGCGAAGCCATGAAAGGAACGCATTGCATTTTTCTCGATTCCATTTATACCAAGGAGCATCCAAATCCAAAAATCTATCCCAGAAAGGAATCACTGTTGTAGTCAGATGAATGCCGGGAACCCCAAGATCATTACAGATGGTATCAAATCCAGCATACATCTGCTGGGCAGTACTATCTCCTATCAAAAGGAATTCAGGTTGCTGTTTGATGTTTGAAATGGGCATGATATGCTTGGTATCTTCCCACGTAAAATCATAATTTCCTCTGAGAAGAGCTTGTGTTCCCTTTCCTGCAAAAAGCAGTTTCGGTGAGAACCCTCTAAAAAGGTTCTTTTCTATATTTTCATCTATCTGGGAAGCCGTATATACCGGATACTGAACCGCTGAATAAGCAAAAGGTTGAACTCCCAGTTTCTTATGCTGCCAAACACCTAAACTGCATATCAACGCAAGAGTAAACAGTGCGATGGATGAAATTATACCGAATTTGCGTTTCTCGATGTATTTCCATGCCACATACGCCACGACAATAACTATAGCCGATAAATAGAACAGGCATGACCAATCAGGTGTTTCGCGAGTATACCGCTTATAAAAAACAATAATCGGGAAATGCACTAAATACAAGGAAAATGAAATTGTCCCCAGCCACATCAAAGGCTTATTTTCCAGGATGAATGATAACTGCATTCCTTTGGCAGACCATATCAGAATCACCGTAGCAGCAACTATAATAAGAGCACTTGCAGGTGCCAGGGAGTAATTGCAGAAACTGATGATAAGTATAGTCAATAAACTTGCTAGTGCTATACTTGTCCGGAGCAAGACATTTCTAATTTCAGGCAACAGGAAAATCAGGCCTGCGGCACCTAACTGCCAGAGTCGACCCAACGTATGATAATATGGAACAGGAGATATCTGTCCCCACGTCGGCAAATTCCACCGCTCGAAGCAAGTCTGGATTTCGTATGAGTAACTGTAAACAAGAGATGCTATGGATATCAAAGAAATGACTATAATCCGAAGTTTTTTCGAATTATTAAATAACAGAAATGAACCTATTGCCCAGAGTAAGTATATTTGTATAAGTGCAGATAGATACCAGGTGTGTAAAAGAGCATTTAAATTGGCATTTGTGGCAAAATAATCTGAATACTTAATAATATAGTCAAAGTTTGAGTATGCAAACAGAGAAGTAAAAGCAGCACTACCTATTTCTTCCAATGTGGTCGCAGAAAAAATGACAGGAGCAACCAAAATCAGAGCAATCAAAATAGCAACAGACAGCAGCGGCACTATTCGTAATACCTTCTTATGAAGGAAAGATAACGGATTAAATGGAATCCCTTCCTTATGTCCAAGGAACAAAAGATAACCACTTATGACAAAGAAGATATCGACACCAAGATACCCCTGTGAGAATTCAGCAGGAAGAATGTGAAATAAAAGAACGAGCAGAATAGCAAGGCCGCGGATACCGCCCAGGTAAGTGATAAAAGCAGGTGACGTACGGGTTTTATTTTTGAAATTCCTTATGGCTGCTATGTTGTTCCAAACTGTTTTCACTAACCAATAATATACGAAGAATAAGACTATGGCTGTGATTAAAAACGCTATATAATTAACTTCGTTTGGATTAAGAATCTGGAGATTCAAAGGTTTCAGATACTCTATCTTTGAGGCTGGTCTGCTACAGACAAACTCGATACAACCTGCACTGTATTTGGGAGCAACTCCTTTATCTCCTATGAAACGGAAATCTTGTAGATTTTCAAAGCAGTATGCACCCCCCCCGATATTAATCCGTAAGTCCTTTATTTTCAATAAACTTCTCTTTTTGAGGGTGGAATCTATGCGAAAACGGGCAATTTTTGCCGTGGGTAAACTTATCGAAACCTGTTTCTGTGCAGATGAAATGTTTGCAACAACTGCTCGAGACGATGAAAAATTCTCACTGCCGCTTGTTGCCCACCATATTTTATACGAAACATCACTAGATGTTTCTTGTTCAAACTGCACTGTAAATGAGCTCGACTTCATGTACAAAGACGAGCAGAAAAACAAGGTTACAATGGAGAGAAAGGCACATATGCAGGATAAGTACCAGACTTTACGTTTCTTCTCATTCATAGTAGTTTCTGTTAGCATATTATATGAATAGCGACACCAAGGTACTTTTTTGCGTCTTTGGCTTATCTAAGTTTTGCTATAATCTCCGGGTACGCATTCAGAATATTGGCAAGCTGGACATCATTTCCGCCACCGCCGCTGTTGGTCTTATACAGAGTACCATCGTTATTAAGGCCAGCCTCACGCACAGGGTTAACAAAAATAATCTCATGCGGATTATCCACGATGGAAACTTTCTTACCAGCAAGAACACTCATCGCCCAGAACCACAGGTCATCGGCAGAAGGAGCGAGAGCCCGAATCTGCTCAACGTTGGAAGCTTCCGGAGGCAGTATGCCGGGAGCATACAGCACACCGCCGCCGTTTGTCTGGAAATTCAGGAAAGAAGCCTCACGCCAGGAGATGCACTTAGGCCACTTCTTGTAGGGGAGAATGCCCTGAGAATCCAACGGCACATGGTGGCAACGATGGGCGATGATGGTATTCTTATCGCTCTTGAGATATGCAGACCAAAGCTCTTGCAGCCAATCCTCACGGTAGTACAAATCGTCATCAGCGGTGACAATGCATGCATCCGGCCATTCACGAAGAGAAGGAATAAGCTTCTTGAAGGAGCGGAGGTCCTCACACCACTTGATGGAGAGGCCGTGTTCCTTAAGCGCAAGAACCTTCCTGGGCACATCTGCTTCACCATTGGGGAATTGCTCCCGCGCCAGCCAGAGGACAAGGACATCAGGCTTGCAGGTCTGGTTCAGGAGAGAATACAGCGTGAGGTGAATATCATACATTCGCTTGGGATAAGAGGTCAGCGAAACAATAAGCGGGGTCTCGCGTGGTTCCTGATTCAAGCCGTATTCGGTAAAATTCTCAACCTTGCTAGCAATTTCATCGCGGTTGATGGAGGGCAAGCGATACATGTTGGAAATGCGGACAAGCTGGTTGCGATGCTGTCGCAAAACAGTAATTTCGCGTTCCATGGCTTCTGTTCGCTTCAGCATGTCCTCATATTGCATCTTCCGCTTATGCTTACCGCTGCCAACAGTAATTTCGCGTTCCATGGCTTCTATTCGCTTCAGCATGTCCTCATATTGCATCTTCCGCTTAAGCTTACCGCTGCCAATCCTGATTTTCAGTCCACATACGGTGTAGGTTCGCTTGTAACCTTTTTTGGAGGAAGAAAAGAACCAGTGTCTGATTTTGCAGCCTAATGACTCGCCTTTCTGCCACGGCTGTTTTTTCGTGGCGTAGGGAATGCGGACAAGCTGGTTGCGATGCTGTCGCAAAACAGTAATTTCGCGTTCCATGGCTTCTATTCGCTTCAGCATGTCCTCATATTGCATCTCCCGCTTAAGCTTACCGCGGCCAATCCTGATTTTCAGTCCACATACGGTGTAGGTTCGCTTGTAACCTTCTTTGGAGGAAGAAAAGAACCAGTGTCTGATTTTGCAGCCTAATGACTCGCCTTTCTGCCACGGCAGTTTTTCCGTGGCGTAGGGAGACACCTGGTAGTATTTGTACCACAGGTCAGTCCAAGGGCCGACATGGCATTTCCAAGGTTTATCCTTGCTGGAATAATGAATCACCACAGCATCCTGCTCGAATGCGGCCTTGCTAGCGTAATCAGAACACAGCAAATCGTTCAACTGCCCGATATTCCATTTTTCCCCTGCGCGATCGAGATTGATGGCCAGGTAATTCCACTTGGAATTAACGTGAAGCACGTGGTTGTCGCAAACCTCGTTGAACGCGGGCTGATCCATCAGGCTCTTGCCGGTCATGGCGGCCTTAGCAGCCATGAGCTGGGAAGTAGCGTCAATCTCACGCATCTTCGTAAGATTAAGCAGCATCATACCGGAATTGAAATAGCCGGGAAATTTAAGCACCATCGGGGCGCGGGAATACATCTTGCCAGTATCATGAGCTGCAGCAAGATAGTAATCCCCCAGGTCGGTGTTGAAAAGTTCGCTGAGGTCGCCACGCACGATGATATCGCCATCCAGATACAGAATCTTGTCCAGTTTAGGGAAAAGATTCGGAAGATCAAACTTAAGCATCGCGGCCTTGGAAGCAGACAAATGGGCCACCGAGTTCTCGTCCTTATGGAGCTTCTCAAACTTTTCAAGGTCGCCCTTAACAATAGAGACGGTATCACCGTCCTTTGCCAGCGAGCAAAGCAGTTTTTCCTGTTTAGCTTTCAAACCAGGTGTAACAACGTACACATCGTAACTCGAATCGGCATTTTTGCTATTCAACAGTGATACAATGGTGACACATGTGGGCATCACAAAGGAATCATCCGTAATCAGCACTACAGAAATGCGGTTATTCATAGCTTTAGGATACAATTAATCAATTAGAAAATAGTTTGTTATAAATCTGAGGGTAAACACCAAGAAGAGCATCGACCTGAGCATCATTTCCACCGGATGTATTAGTTGAGTACAATGTACCATCCGCATTCAGGCGGGCTTCGCGCATGGGGTTAGTATAGGTAATATCAGACACAGGCTCCGGAACCACCTGCACGCAGCTGCCTTGCAGAACACCCATTCCCCACTGCCACACATCATCTGCCGCAGGGCACAGGGCCATGGCCTTCTGCACATCGGTCACATCGGAGTGCAGGCTACCAGGAGCATACAACACCCCGCCTCCGCTTGTCGGGAACAGTAAGGGCGAGTTTGAGCCTTCCTGTATGCATTTTTCCCACTGCTGATAGGGGGTCACCTTGTCTTTCTTCAGTCTGATGCGATGGCAGCGATGTGCATGAATGCCGGTGCAGCCCGCATTCTGGTATGATACCCAAAGCTTCTCCAGCCAGTCTTCCGGGTAAAAGAGGTCATCATCTGCCGTGACGATAGCTGCCTGCGGAAAGGCACGCAACGAAGGAATAATTTTCTTGTGAGAGCGGTAATCAGGGCACCAGCGGATTTCCAAGCCATAGTCGCGCAATGCCAGCACCTTTCGTGGCACATCCGCCTCGCGCATGGGGAACTGTTCCTCCGCCAGCCAAAGCACCACCTTATCGGGTTTGTGGGTCTGGGTAAGGAGGGAATAGAGGCACAGATGCAAATCGTACATACGTGCCGGATAGGAAGTGATGCTGACTACGAGGCGGGGCGTACCGGAATTGCCGCTTACGCCGCTCCGATTAAGGTTCTCCACCTTGCTGGCAATTTCATCCCGGTTAATTTGCTTTAAGGAAAGGGCCTGGGAGAAACGAATGAGGCGCTCCATCTGCCCCGGAGTCATGCGGGTTAACGTTCCGGTGATACGGGTGAGCTGTTTTTTTGCAGCTCTACGCGTCACCCTGAAGCGAATCCCCAGGATAGAGATATAACGGTAGCAGTTATCCTTGTGAACTGCGAATATGCTGAATTTCGCCATATGTCGTTCCCCCTATGATTTTAATGATGCTTGCCGTGTCCTATGGCGAACCTTGTACCCAAAAATGAAATCTGTGCATCCTTCAGCAGTTGTCTCACGCTCACCAATCGGTAAGCCGAGTAACCTGACTTTGGCAAATGTATAGCCGGGAATTATAATCGCTTTATACCGAAGCAAATCGCGCCTGCGATGATAGTAGGCAGCGCCTTTCTGCAGGAGCTGCAGGGTGGGCTCCAGCTCAGTACGCAGGCGGTGCTGTAATTCGTCTGCAGCTGCGCCACTCAACTGGCGGTGGTGCCACACGGCCATGTTCATGGCCCAGTGGTTAAACGACTTCTCCAGCTTCGCATTACCCAGCGCAAGCACCTGCTCATGAATTGCCAGCAGCGCATCTGCCAGGCTGGTAGTGCTTCGCCCGGTATTGTGGCTGATAGAAGCCCCATGCATGCGGTGCTGCACCAGCACCGCCGGCTCCACACTCACCACAGAAGCGCGAACCAGGCTCAGATACACAAAAAACGCATCATTCGTATGCGGCAGATTCTGGAATTGCAACCCCATCTGCAGCACAAACTCGCGCCGGTAAAGCTTATCCCACGGCCAGCCTGCGCACAACTGGAAAAGCTGCTGCGGCAACTCCTGCAGGGGGCAGAACGCGTTGGCATCCACACCCTTCAGCAACTCCCGGCGCAACTGGTTGGGCATGCTGCGCGTACGCCCCGTTTCCTCCGCCAACACATCTGCCAGGCAAATAACCACATCCGCGCGGTACTTCTCTGCCCGGGCCACCATGCGCTCCAGCATCTGCGGGTGATAAACATCATCCGAATCCAGGAAAATAACATACCGCCCCTGCGCCGCACACAGCCCAGCATTCCTGGCAGCCCCTGCCCCCTGGTTCTCCTGGTGAATGACACGCACGCGCGAATCGCGCGCGACATAGGCATCGCACATGGCCGGGCAGGCATCCGGCGAGCCATCATCCACCAATATCACCTCAATTTCCCGAAGAGTCTGAGCCAGAATTGATTCCGCACACTGTTCCAGATAGCGCTCCACTTTATAGATGGGCACTACAATAGAAACAACTGGCGGAGAGACGGTCATCGTCCTCTGGTATAACGCATATGACGCACAATGTCAAGATTAATGAAAAAATTAAAACAATTAGATTACATGTATCCCGAAGATTGCGCAAGATGTTGAAGCGTGAATCCGGTTTTAAGGGAGCCCC
>JAFYWX010000054.1 GCA_017546445.1 Akkermansia sp.
CTGATAATCTCCCCAAGACTAATCTACCCGCCTGACAATTACCTCACCAACCCAACAGCCAACCACCTCTAATTATTGCCCATAAGAACGATTCTAAAGTGCGAGGTTCGAGGTGGGAAGTACGAAGTATAACATTCCCACGCGGCCAATCGGCCGCGCGCTGGTCAGGGGGCGAAACTAACGAAGGTTGAGCCAAAGAAAAAGCCCCCGTTAACGGTGCGGCAACACCCGGGGGCTGATAATGATTAGAACTAGAATGGAGATTGCTCTCCGCAAGAAATTAAAGCACAGAGGCTTGGTAAAGTCAAGCTCCTCATGAAAGAAAAATGGCCCTGCCCGGTTTCCCGGGACAGGGCGTGGATTCTAAACACCTCTGGAACGCAACAAACAGAATCCAGATTAGTTGCTCAGCCAACACGGGGTTGACTGCCATCAGGCGTGCTTCTAGTCTAATCATATTAAATCGCCGCCTGGGGTTTGCCGCTCCAAGCGGCGAGCAGATTCTACCAGATACCCCCAGATGAGGCAAGGAGAATCCCAATCTCTTGGGAGGAGGCGGCTGAAGCGAAATCACCCGCCGAGGGGCGGGTGCCGAAATCCGATACTGCGAATCGGACGAAATCCTGCCTGGCGGCAGGACGATATCTGCGCTGGTGGCGTGGACGGGAAGCTCCGGTGCCGGAGAGCCCGGCACCGGAGGGGGGATGGAGGTTACTTCGCCTCCGCAAGGGCGGCCTGGGCGGCGGCGATGCGGGCGTGACTTTAAGTAAAGGAGCCCCCCAATAGAGTCGATTAAAAAAATGGGATTTCAGGTAATTAAATCTTGACAAAACAAATTTCTGGGTATAAGCTGGTCGCGACGTTGGAGGTTTGTCCTGCCCGGACAAGCGTCTGGGGAAACCCAAGGCCAGCGTCTTTTTTATTGTTTTCTGGGGCAAAGTTTTTGCGGATCTATCCACCGGAGCGTGCTCATTGCTCGTCCGTAATTATCTTTCCAATTATAGAACTGACGGTGTAACTGGTTGTATAGGTCGGACACGCCCGATTCTCCGGTTGCGTAAATACCGATGATAGTGGTTACAAGGTCTGCCAGTTGAAGACCGACATTGTTGGCTTGCGAAATAGCAAACATGGGGACTTCAAGTATTGATGACCGCATCGCTCGTCCATTACCACTGCGTACAAGAAAGTTTGTAACCGCGCGAGCATTACGCTCGTCTGTTCCGGAATCTCTGTTGTCGAACACAAGGATTGCTTTTTTGTTCTGGTGTTCTCTCTTCATGTACATATTAATCCGCTCGCACAGGCTTTTGAATGTGCTATCAAGTAGAGCATCATTTTCACAGGTGAAATCTCTGTGTTGCTGGTCATAGCATACACATCCAAAAACTGGTAATTTGTTGCGGCGTAGTACTTCGATAAGGTCGCTGACAAATTGAATATTTTTCTGAGGCTCTTCAGGATTGGCTTCCATTAGCCTGAACGTACGGTTGTTTAAAAGTTTTTTGCCCTTAATTTCCTTATCCTCCGCATATTCCTTGCCCATTGTTTCCAGCTTGAGTTTGAACACGGCGTTTGCGATTTTCGTATACGACTCAATCGGTATGCCTACTCCACACAGGGCGCCAAAGGGAATTTCTCTGCCGTTTTTGTCTAGCCGGACACGGAATGTTTCATCCAGAAATATAAGCATGAGTACACTCATATCAATTAGGGGCGGGAACGTCAAGGCTGCATTAACAAGATTTGACGGGCGATGTGCGACGGTATATGAAAATGAAGTCCTGGGGATTTTTATTCTTTTGTTGTCTTATAATAATAACTGTGCCTGACCTTCTGAATCAATAGTATCTGCGCAGGCTGCCAGTAATTCGGTTGCGAGGTCGGGTGCAGCCAGCCTGATGAGATGCGTATCTGCCTTGTCTTTGGATAGGATGTTTGCATCGCCATACCAAACGATGGAACGGTCGATGATAGCGAATTTGTGGTGCAGGGTGGTAGCGGTATTAAGATGAACCCCTGCTGCATGTAGTCTGGCGTGTTGATGTGCAATGATAACTTGGCGGGGGGTGGGGTAGGTTTCGATTGCGTTGGTGATAATTGTAGTGCGTATGCCTTCAGTATGTTTGTTGAGTAGAATAGAGCATAGCCAATTAGTTTTGAACAGGTTCACATGAGGGCATGCGATGATGATTTCCCGGTGCGCATTCTGAATGTCCTGCTCCAGTTTTGGGAGATAATTCTCGGCGTCAAATATGGAATCAGCCTGGGAGGAGGGGGCTGCTACAGGTGAGTAGATGGAATACCCTATTTTCTTGTAGGCCCTGAGTCGTTTATGGTACATGTTGTCCAGCACGCGGATATTGCTGTCCACATAGTCGTAGATGATTACCTTTTTCTTGCCTTCATAATTGCGGTGGAGTCGGCCCGCGTATTGTTCAACATTTCCTTCCCAGGCGATGGGCGTGGCAAGCATAAGCGTGTCGAGCCGGGGGAGGTTGAAGCCCTCTCCTATGTATTTGCCGATAGCTACCACCACTAGCTTTTCGTCTGCTGGTACGTTGTGAAGCTGTTGCCTGGTTTGTTCTCGTTCTCGATTACCACTGCCCCCTTGTAACAGAATGATGTTAGGAACATGGGGGGTGAGCATGTGCTGTAGCAGCGCTGCATGTGCGCGATACCTGGTTAGCAATAGCGGGGTGCGTCCTTGCTGGACTGCGGCAAGCGTATCTGCAATGATGAGTTTATTTCTTGTTTCATCATTGATGATTGCCTGGTACACTTCGTTGATTTTCCATTCCGGCCCTGGGTTGCACAGCCTTGTGAAGCGTGGGTAGATGAGGTGTTGAATGTTCTGCGCTGCTGCCTTTTGCAATGCTGTGAATTTGTGCCGTATGGGACCAAATTGCATGAGCATCTTGGGCTCCATCCCATCGTCTCGTTTTGGCGTGGCAGTGAGCCCGTATACGTACTTGGCTGGAATGTTGCGAAGCACATCCTCTGCTGTCTGCGCCGCCGCGTGGTGACATTCATCCATAATCACCATTCCATAGTTTCTAACCCATTCGGCTATGTTGCCATCGCTACCAAGGGAGCTGAACATGGCTATGTCGATTAATCCGGTGATGGAGTTGTGGCTGGAGTGTAGGCTGCCTATGTGGCTTTTCCTGACTCTGGAACGCCCGGAACTTGTCTGGTAGGTGGGAAGGGGCTCATCAATGCAAAGGAATTTTTGAAAATCCTCAAGCCAGTTCTTCATGATTTCGCGGTTATGTACCAGTACAAGGGTGTTCACCTTGCGCATTGCCACCAGGTAGGCTCCAACGGCTGTTTTGCCGAAGGCTGTAGCGGCATGCAGGATGCCGGTTTCATGTTTCAGCATATCAGTTGCTGCTGATTGCTGTTCCGGGTAAAGAACTCCAGTGAATTGAATGTTAATGTTTCTTCCTTGTGTTCTGATGTCATCTTCAGTGTATGGTATATCTGATGAATTCAGAAGTGAGAGAAGCTTCTCCTTGATTCCGCGAGGTAGGACGATGTAGTTTTCTTCATCCCAGCCGCAATAAATGATTCGGGGGATTCTCGTAGTTGAAAAGCCCATAGCTTGTGAGCGGTAGAACTGAGGATTGCTGAATGCGGCAAGTCGGCGCAGTGTGTTCTGGACTCGGGGAGAGAGTGGTGATTTCTCTACAAAAATCATATGGGCATAGGTTAGATGCACATTGCCTTTGATATCCTTTTTCTGTAATTTTGCTGACTTTGCTTCCCATGGCTTTTCCCCGGATTCATCATTACTCAGGCTAAGACAAGTCAGTTGCCCCAGCATTCCACACTGCCCCCATTCCTGAATGCGTTTTGCGATGTATGAAGGGGGCATTTTCTGCACGGAGCGTAGTATAGCCCATTGGTCTGGGTATGGTTCCCAATTTTCATCAATAAAAGCACTGTTCCCTTGTTTCAATGCGCTTCCTTGCAGAGGAAGCGCAATCAGGTTGCCCAGCCCACCTTCCGGTAGGTAATCTTGCGCGGGAATCATGCGATCATATGAGTGAAAATTCTTCTGGTTTACAGACTCTGCACCTTTGGTCAGCAAGGCTGCTCCAAATTGTCGTGCTGTTTTTACAGGAATCGCTTCGCTGAAAAACATCCAGACATGTGCTCCTGCTCCTGAGCGGGAACGCTCGACAAGAATGGGAACAGATAGGCGGTTGCATATGTTACGGAGGGCGTTGACATCTTCCTTCCAGTCAGAGGATAGCGGGTCCAGGTGGTTGTCGAAGTCGAATACTAGAAAATGACAAGTTTCGTCTTCCATCATTGGGTAAATGCCAATAACATCGCCTCCATCATCACGGATTCCTATGAGATGGTTCATAAGTATCCGTTGTCTGAGCGGCTGCCATTCCCTGTGTTGACAGTCCATACATTTTGTCTTTGCTCCTATTCTGCGTGGGCAGAGGTTTTCCTTCCAGAAGTTAAGGCACACGGGGTAATAGGCCGCAGAACCGTCTTTTCGGGGTGTTCGTTTGCTGTATACATCTTTCCTGCCCTTGAAAATAGAATAGAAAAACAGGGCGTGTTGGGGTGTAATCACCTCTTCCCGAAAAGGTTGGGTATATGATATGCCTGCCTGTGTAAGCAGATGCCTCAGCCGCACAATCTCTTGCTCGAGGTCATGGATACGCTGCATAGGTGTAACATCATCCTGCATGGCTAATATGAAGAATATATACTTCTGGAGAAGAAATCAAGCAATTTGAAAAGAGCGGGCGGCTTGTGCGCAGCGAAACCCAAAAAACAGCGCTGGTGTGAACCAGCGCTGCTTGAAATTGGTACGATTTTGTACTTGTCTTGGTCCCTTTACTTCTTATCCGCTAGGGCGGCCTGGGCGGCGGCGATGCGGGCGGTGGGCACGCGATAGGGGGAGCAGGATACGTAGGTGAGGCCGATCTTGTGGCAGAACTTGACGGAGGCGGGGTCGCCGCCGTGTTCGCCGCAGATGCCCATCTTCATGCCGGGGCGGGTGGAGCGGCCGAGTTTCTCGGCCATCTGCATGAGCTTGCCGATGCCGTCCTGGTCGATGCTGGCGAAGACGTTGGTCTTCACAATCTCGAGGTCGCGGTAGTTCGGCAGGAAGGAGCCGGAGTCGTCGCGGCTCATGCCGAGGCCGGTCTGGGTGAGGTCGTTGGTGCCGAAGGAGAAGAACTCGGCGGTTTCGGCAATTTCATCGGCGGTGACGCAGGCGCGGGGAATCTCAATCATGGTGCCGACCTTGTAGGCGATGCTGCGGCCCTTCTCGGCAAAGACCTCGGCAGCCACGCGGTCGATGATTTCCTTCTGCAGGTCGAGCTCGCGCTTGAAGGCCACGAGGGGTACCATAATCTCCGGCTTCACCTCGATGCCTTCTTCCTCCTGCACCTCGATGGCGGCCTCGATGATGGCGCGGGTCTGCATTTCGGTGATTTCAGGGTAGTCGATGCCGAGGCGGCAGCCGCGGTGACCGAGCATGGGGTTGAACTCATGCAGTTCCTGCACGCGGCGCATGATGATTTCCACGGGCATGCCGAACTTCTGGGCCAGGGTGAGCTGCTGCTCCTTGGTGTGGGGCAGGAATTCGTGCAGGGGCGGGTCCAGCAGGCGGATGGTGGCGGGCAGGCCCTTCAGGGCAGAGAAGATGCCCTTGAAGTCGCTCTTCTGGAAGGGCAGCAGCTGGGCCACGGCGTTCTTGCGGTCATCGATGCGGTCGGAGAGAATCATGCGGCGCATGAAGTCGATGCGGTTGCCGGAGAAGAACATGTGCTCTGTGCGGCAGAGGCCGATGCCCTGGGCGCCGAAGGCGAGGGCGGCGGCGGCCTGGTCCGGGGAGTCGGCATTGGTGCGCACGCCCAGCTTCGTGGCCTTGGCGCACCAGTCCATCACGCGCTGGAAATCGCGGTAGGTCTGGCTCTGCTCGGGCTTCAGGGTCTTGCGGATGAGCACCTGGATAATCTCGGACGGGGCGGTGGCCAGCTCACCGGCATAGACGAGGCCGGCGGTGCCGTCCAGGGAGAGGTATTCGCCCTCCTTGTAGGTCTTGCCATCGATATCGATGGTGCGGTTGTTGTAGTCGATGGTCATTTCGCTCACGCCGCACACGCAGACCTTGCCCATCTGGCGGGCAACGAGAGCGGCGTGGCTGGAGAGACCACCGCGTGCGGTGAGGATGCCCTCTGCAGCAATCATGCCGCGCAGGTCCTCGGGGCTGGTCTCCAGGCGCACCAGCAGCACCTTTTCACCGCGCTGGGCAGCTTCTACGCAGCGGGCGGCGTTCAGGTAAATGCGGCCGGAGGCAGCGCCGGGGCCGGCGTTGAGCCCCTTGGCAATGGGCTTGGCCTTGCGCACGGCTCCATCGTCGAAAATGGGGGCAAGCACCTGGTCCACCTGGTCGGCGGGGATGCGGCTCACGGCGGTCTGCCAGTCGATGAGTCCTTCCTTCTCCATATCGCAGGCGATGCGGAAGGCGGCGATGCCGGTGCGCTTGCCGTTGCGGGTCTGGAGCATGTAGACCTTGCGGTCCTGAATGGTGAACTCGAAGTCCTGCATGTCGCGGAAGTGGTTCTCGAGCGTCTTGCGGATGGCGCAGAGCTCCTGGTAGGCGGAGGGCATCACCTCAGCCAGGCGGGCCACGGGATCCGGGGTGCGCACACCGGCCACCACGTCCTCGCCCTGGGCGTTCATGAGGAATTCGCCGTAGAATTCATTGGTGCCGGCGGCGGGGTTGCGGGTGAAGGCCACGCCGGAGCCGGATTCATCGCTGGTGTTGCCGAATACCATGCACTGCACGTTCACGGCGGTGCCCCACTCGCTGGGGATGCCGTATTTCTGGCGGTAGGTGATGGCGCGCTCGTTGTTCCAGGAGCCGAACACGGCGCCGATGGCGCCCTGCAGCTGGTCCCACGGGCTGGTGGGGAACATCTCGCCGGTGCGCTTGAGCACCAGGGTCTTGAAGCGGCTCACCAGCTCCTGGTTATCCTCGGCGGTGAGCTCGGAGTCGGAGATATCCTGGCCGTAGCGCTCTTCCTTCAGGGTGTGGATGACGCTCTCGAAGGGCTCCATGTCCTCGTTCTCGTTCTTCTGCACGCCCATCACCACATCGCCGTACATCTGCACAAAGCGGCGGTAGCAGTCCCAGGCAAAGCGGGGGTTGCTGGTGGCCTGGGCCATGGCGGCCACGGTGTCATCATTCAGGCCGAGGTTCAGGATGGTATCCATCATGCCGGGCATGGATTCGCGGGCGCCGGAGCGCACGGAGACGAGCAGGGGCATCTCCACGGTGTCGCCGAACTTGCGGCCCACCAGCGCTTCCATCCTGGCGATGCCTTCCTTCACGCAGGCATCAAGCTCTGCGGGGTAGGTGCGGCCGTTGTCGTAGTAGTAGGTGCAGACCTCTGTGGTGATGGTGAAGCCTGGGGGCACCGGCAGGCCGATGCGGGCCATTTCGGCCAGGTTTGCGCCCTTGCCACCGAGCAGGGCCTTCATGCTGCCGTCGCCATCGGCGGTTCCGCCGCCGAAATGATATACTATCTTGTTCATCTTGGTATACTTCTGGGTGTGAAAAATTGATAAGGTGTCCATGTTACGCCCAAGGGTGGCTGGTGTCAAGTATCCCGCGCGTACATGATGCGCGTATGACATTACGAAGTGCGAATTGCGAATTACGAGTGGGAAGTGGGTGGGTAAAAATTCGGGAATTTGATATCGTTTGCGCTTGACCGTGTCGCTGGGATGTGGTAGCGTGCCCTCAGCGGACACTGACGCCGCAGTAACGTATCTTCCACTCGCTATGTCTACAGAACTTCCCCAGAAAGTCCATTCCCACGTGTTGAACGGCCACATTACGATTGTGGCAGCCCGTTACAACGAGAAGTACACCGATGCGCTTCTGCAGAATTGCCTGGCTGAGCTGGCGGAGTCTGCTCCCGGAGTGGAGGTGGAAGTGGTGCGCGTGCCGGGTGCCTTTGAGGTGCCGATGATGGTGAAGCGCTCTATTGTGTATCCTGTGAACGGAGAGACCCCTGCGGCTGTTATTGCCTTTGGCGTCATTCTGCGCGGCAGCACAGCCCATGCAGATCTGATTGGCACGGCTATCACTAACCAGCTCATGAGCATTTCCTGCGAATCGCTGGTGCCGGTGGTGCATGAGGTGCTGCTGCTCAATAACGAGGAGCAGGCATTTGCCCGCTGCATTGCCAGCTCCCTGAACCGTGGCCGCGAGGCCGCCCGCGCTGCCGTCGCCATGCTGAACCTGCTGGAGGAGCAGCAGTCGGAGACCCGCTCGGCTATCCGCCGCAGTTCTGTGAGCCGCACCGGCTCCCTTATCTGATATTCCCCACCTTTTTTTGCAGATGACTAATATTTCCCGTAGCAAAATCCGCCAGGTGGCCCTGAGCTACCTGTATACCTACCTTACCCACGGTTCCCAGCCTGTGGATTCCGCCGTGTTCTGGTCCATTGCCCAGGAGAAGGAGGTGGATAACCTCCGCATGGCCCGGGCCAAGGCTCTGCTGCACACCGCCCGCGCCACGGCAGATTCCGCCCGCCTGCTGGCGGAGCGTGTGCAGAATCTGGAAAATCTCATGCATGCCGACCTGACTGCTGCCGGTCTGCTGGAGGAGGTGCAGCGCTACGCCAACCAGTCTTCCAATTTTGATGCCGCCGTAAAGGCTCTGCAGTATTGCGTGGCCGATAAGCGCCGCGATACCACGGACCAGCTGGTGCTCTGCGCCGGTGATGTGATGCGCCTGGCCAAGGCTGTGCTGGGGCTGGGCCGCGACCTGCAGCCCCGCTTTGCGGATTTCCCGGCTTACCGCCAGCAGCTGGATGCTCTGACTGCCGCCATGAACCGCCGCGCCCGCATGCTGGAAATCTGCACCCAGCTGGAGGATCTGAAATCCATGGAGGGTAACAAGGAGTTCGCCGGCCTGGTGCGCATGAATCAGGATATGCTGGAGCTGCGTCCGGCTGTGGAAACCCTGGCCAAGGCTATCATTGCCCACATTCCGCTCATGGAACCCCGCCTGGAGTCTCTGCTGGCCAATTATTCCCTGGAGCGTCTGGACCTGGTGGACCGCTGCATTCTTTACATTGCTCTTTATGAGCTCACGGAGAATGGTCTGCAGGTGCCCATCGTGGTGTCGGAGGTTACGGCCCTGGCGCACGAATACTCCGGCTCCAAGAGCGCCCAGTTCATTCACGGTGTGGTGGCTGCTGCCGCAAAGAACTAAACGCCCATGGCCCATTTCTTTTCCCGCCTGATAGATAAGTTCCTCGGCGAACCTGAGATTGATTGGGATGAGCTGGAGGCAGACCTCATTTCGTCGGATATCGGCGCGAAGCGCGTGATTCCGCTTATCGAGGACCTGCAGGAGCAGAACTCGCAGGATGCCTGTGATATTGTGGACTATATCAAGGCCCAGCTGCGCGCTGCGTTCCCGGCGAATCTGCCCCAGCTGCCGGCTCCGGTGGCGGGCAAGCCGGTGGTTATCATGATGGTGGGTGTGAATGGTGCCGGCAAGACCACCACCAGCGCCAAGCTGGCCCACCTGCTGCAGAAGCAGGGGCACAAGGTGCTGCTGGCTGCGGCAGATACCTTCCGCGCGGCGGCTGTGGAGCAGCTGGAAAGCTGGGCCACGCGCCTGAATGTGCCGCTGTACAAGGGCCGCGAGAACCAGGACCCCGCCTCCGTGTGTTACGAGGCACACACCCGCGCCATCAATGAGGGCGTGCAGTACCTTATCTGCGATACGGCAGGCCGTCTGCACACGCGCCATAACCTGATGGAGGAGCTTTCCAAGATTCGCCGCTCCATTGCCAAGCAGGACGCCGATGCCCCGCAGGCCTGCTACCTGGTGGTAGATGCCACCACGGGCGGCAATGCGCTCATGCAGGCACGCGAGTTCCACAAGGCCACGCCGCTCACCGCAGTGGTGGTTACCAAGATGGACGGCTCCGGCAAGGGCGGTGTGGCTGTGGCTATTCAGGATGAGCTGCAGATTTCTCCCGTGTTCCTGGGTGTGGGTGAGGGTAAGGACGACCTTATCCCCTTCAAGGTGAACGAGTACGTGAATACTCTGCTGTAAGCGCGCCATGGATTGTCTGCTCGAATATACGCGCGAGGCTCTGGTGGAGCTGCTGGGCTCCATGGGCCACAAGGCGTTCCGCGCCACCCAGCTGCAGGAGTGGATATGGAAGCACCGCGCTTCTTCCTTTGAGCAGATGAGCAATCTGCCCCCCGCGCTGCGTGCCGAGCTGGCCGGGCGTTTCTGCCTGCGCCCGCTGCAGGTGGTGGAGGTGAATGAGAGCACCACCGGCACCACCCGCAAGTTCCTTTCCCGCATGCAGGACGGCCACCTGGTGGAATCCGTCATTATTCCGGCGGCTGTGGGGCAGGGCGGTGCGCATAGCTCGCGCCTCACGCTGTGTGTTTCCTCGCAGGTGGGGTGTGCTTTCGGCTGCCGGTTCTGCGCCAGCGGGCTGCTGGGTTTCACCCGCAACCTGACCGCCTCTGAGATTCTGGGCCAGATTCTGGCAGCAGAGGAAATTGCCGGCGAGCGCGTGGATAATCTGGTATTCATGGGCATGGGCGAGCCCCTGGCCAATATGGATAACCTGCTGGCGGCCCTCACCATGATTCTGGACCCGCACGGGCTCAACATCGGCGCTCGCCACATCACCATCTCCACCTCCGGTAATGTGCCCGGGCTGCGCCGCCTGGCTGCTTTCGGCAAGCCGCTGCGTCTGGCGGTTTCGCTGCACGGCGCCAGCGATGAGGTGCGCTCCCAGGTGATGCCGGTGAACCGCAAGTGGCCCATGGGTGAGCTGATTCCGGCTCTGAAGGAATGGAACCGCACCGGCAAGCACATGATTACCCTGGAGTACATCCTGATTCAGGATGTGAATGCCATGCTGCCCGAAGCCCGCAAGCTGGCCCGCATTGCCCGCGACCTGAATGCCAAGGTGAACCTCATTCCCTACAACACGGTGGAGGGTCTGCCCTGGGTGCGCCCCAGCGAGGCGGATTGCAAGGCTTTCTGCCGTGCGCTCATGGCCGAGAAGATTCCCGTGACCATGCGCTACGAAAAGGGGCACGACATCAACGCCGCCTGCGGCCAGCTGCGCCTCCGCCGCACCACCCAGCAGGGGGAAGAAGAGAGGTGATACCTTATCGGAGTACGGGACTTTAGTCCCGCTGATTCCCCGGGAGAAAAAACTGGCGAGCCTGGTACTTTTCCTTTCATTCTGCGTCTGCATTTCAAAATCCCTTGACGAAATGTCGGCGTGCGTGTATAGTTCGCGCGTGAGTTCTAAGAACGTACCATTACTGACCCTCCCGACTACGGATTATGACCGCATGCTGGAAATGAGTACCCGGCAGCTGGTCAGCGTGTTGCGCGGCGCTGTGCTGGCTCCGGACCGCATTGGCCGTTTTTCCCCGCGTCCGCCGGAGAATCACGAGGCCTACACCGTGCATCACCGCCCGGGCTGCATTGATATTCACCTGCATGTGGGTGGCGAGGATGTATTCTGCTGCAAGTTTGTTCCTGCTCAGGAGTATTGATGGCCCGTTTCCTGAAAATCAGTTTTGCTGCGCTGGCTGCGCTGGCGCTGGAGTCCTGCCAGCAGTGCCGCTGGTGCCCCATGGCCTGGAATACCCCGGCTGGTACCCGTGGGGTGGTGGAGCCGCATGAGGTGGAGTTCCGTCCCATGCTGCCGGATACTCCCGGCACGCGCATTGTCGGCCGCTTTATTCTGAGCGGCACCTCGGAGGACGATCTGGGCAATGAATACTGCCTGCAGGAGGTGCGTCGCCGTGCTGCCGCCATGGGCGGAAATGTGGTGGTGTATCTCTACGCCGGCGTGGATTACGCCCCCGTGGCCTATGTGCCTGAAAAACCGCAGGAGAACCTGCATGCCAATGATGACCTCGCCTATTGCGAGGAATAAGGGTGCCTTTTGCTCCCTTGTAACATAATTGTAACATTCCGGGAGAACTTTGTGCTCGCGTTCACCCGGGGCGTATGGTAAAACAATGCCAACGAATAACCCGGAATTTCTACACTTATGGCATTACACATCCAAATGAGCGAAGAGGCCGAGAGGGAGTACAAGCGCGCCAAGATGCGCGGCATGCTTTCCTCTTTCGGTGCCGCTACGGCTCTCTCCCTGGCATTCGGTCTGACTCTGACTTTCACGGTCATCTACTTTGCCACGGAGCAGCCTGCTGAATTCATTTCCTACGTTCCCCCGGCAGAGGATGCTCCGCCCCGCCCTGTGCCCACCACTCCCAAGCTCAGCCAGAAGGCTGCCACGCCCTCCAATACTGTGGCTCCCTCTGTGATTGTGTCCACCGGTGCTGCTCCCGTGGCTATGGCCCAGCTGGATATTGAGATGGATGACTCTGCCGATGATGGCCTTTCCATCGACATCGGCATCGGCATGGATACCGGCTTGGGGGAAGACCTGGGTGACTCCGGTGGCGGCATGGGCTCCAGCTCCCCCTCCGGTTCTGCTCTGGAAGGTACGCTCTACGACTTGAAGCAGTCCAAGGGCGGTGCCCCCACCAAGCTGGCCCCCGGCGGCAAGGTGAATACGATGGAACTGTATTCTGTTGTAGGTGCTTATATGAAGAGCTGGAGCCCGAGTGCTCTTGCCCGTTTCTACAAGTCCCCCGCTAAGCTTTACGCTTCCAACTTCTTCCTGCCTATGGCCAATGCCTCCTTGGCACCGGATGCTTTCCAGTGCGCCCAGAAGGTGAAGCCCGCTGCCTGGCTCGTGGTATACCGCGGCAAGGTGAAGTCCCCGGTTTCCGGCACGATTCGTTTCGTCGGCACGGGTGACGACTTCATCGGTGTGCGTTTCGGTGGTAAGATGGTACTGGAGGCCGGTTACCGTGTTCCCAGTGCATATAAGAAGGACGACCTGAGCCAGGTGAATGTTTCCGGTGGTGGCCTTGCGGCTCACAAGGAGCGTATCAAGAGCGGTAAGGATAAGGTGCACGCTAAGTACGAATTCATCAACTATCCCGGCATTAATACCTGGAACAGTGAAATCGGCGGTCTGACAGCTGGCGAGCCCATCAAGGTGAAGGAAGGTACCTCTTATCCCATCGAAATCGCCATTACGGAAGAAGGTGGTAAGTTCGGTTATGTGCTCATGTGGGAACATGTGTCCGATACCCCCATTGTCAAGAACGGCAAGGTGACCGGCGGCAAGAAGTTCTACCTCTTCCGCACGAATTTCTCTGCTCCCAGCAAGGAGGAGCTCAAGAAGCTTATCGGCAAGCACGCCGCTGGTAAGGATATGGAATGGCCTGAGTTCGACCCGGACTCCCCCATCTGGGTAGCTGTTCCCTGATGCGGAATCGGAAAGTAATTTAATCACCACACCCCCGGACGATGCGCTCGCCGGGGGTGTTTTATGAAACGCCCGGGCAGAATTTCACTATGAGAATACGCATGCAAAATCGAAGGATAAGCACCCCATACTGCGCGGGACTTCCGCTGCTAGCTCTCTTGTCTGTTATCGGGGGAGGTGGTGTTCTGGTAGTGGTTTTTCTGTTAGCTCTGGTCTATTCGGCTGTATGCCTGGCTCCGGGGCCTGTTGCGGAGTCGTCGGCAGTTGCAACGGAGGAACCGATTCTGCTGCCGCGCCAGTGCCGTATGGTGCCAGAGGGACCGGAAATATCCGTGCTGCCGGCAATGAGTGTTACGGGTGCTGCTGCGCATGTATCGCTGGAGCAGGCGATGCAGGAGATGGAGGGGCTGGTGGCGACGGAACCTCCGCATGATATCGATTTTTCGATGTTGCAGATGGAATTGCTGGGCGATTTTGATGGCTGGCTGCCTGCTTCTGTGCTCTGGGGCACATTCTATGACCTGTCGCGCAACAAAGGCGGCGCCCCTACGGGCCTGGTAAACGGGAAAGAGCTGGAATCTGTGGTGAAAAATTACCTGAACTCGAGGGATTGGGGTAAACTTGCCCGCTTTTACCGATTCCCGCCCACATTATATAGCTCCTGCTTCCTGCGGTCCGTGGCGGATACTGCGTGTATGCCGGGAGAGTTCCGCTGGCAATCCGGCCAATTGCCCCCTGCCTGGGTGGCTGCGTATAGAGGGCGCGTAAAGTCTCCTGTTTCAGGGACTATTCGTTTTATCGGCACGGGGGATGTTTATCTGGCCGTGTGTTTCAATTCCCGGGTGGTGTTGGAGTCCGGTTCCTGCCTGGCTTCGACGCAGAAAAGCGAAAACCCGGAAAAATTGGCCGTTGGTACTGCAATCAAGGTGAAAGAGGGAGAGGTTTATTCTGTGCTCGTCATCTTGGCTGGCTCGGGGAATGAGGCAGGTTTCGGTCTGTTGTGGGAACATGTGTCCGGGAAAAGCGCTGCCGGGAGTGAGGGAGTATTAACGGATGCCCGGTATTATCTTTTCCGCACAAGTTTTTGTACACCATATGCTGACGGTGATGATGGGGCTTTGGAACAGTGCGGACAATGGCCGGCTTTTAACCCGGATTCGCCTATCTGGATGGTTGTTCCCTGAAAAATACACCACACTCAGCACTGCTTTATCTCAAGAAACAGTGTTTTTTGCCTATTTGTGCAAAATGTGCAGAAAAGTGCAAAAATAATTTTCCGCTGTAATGCGCTGGTTTTCGTGCAGGTTAGGGCAGGGGTGCGGAAAATTCTCAAACTTTTCTTCAAAAATATGCTTGACGTTTCGCGGTGGTTGTGATAAGCTTTGCCCCGCACCCCACTACGGGGCAGCCCGAAAGGAAAGCGAGCAACGCTTACTGACTGGCCGGGCGAGGCAATTTTCCAAGTATGACTTTCCGAGGCGCCGAGAGCGGCTGAAAAGCAAGCTCGCTGGCTAACAACCTGCCAGTCGGGGCGCCGGAGAGGATAAAGAGAGGGAAGGAAAAGGTCGTGACGCGTGC
>JAFYWX010000007.1 GCA_017546445.1 Akkermansia sp.
CTTATTTCACCTGCATTGCAGCTCTTGATGAGCTGCATCGAAATCTGCCTTTGGCAGATGAAATTGCCTCTTACGAGGCATCTAAATCCACTTGAAAGTGGTCTAAATTGCTGCGTTTACACCGCAGCAACGACGAGCTTCCCCTCAGCGTTTCAGGAAGAAACGTACCATCAGGAAATTCAGCGGCACCACAATCACATACACCGGCAGCGGGAGGAGAGCCTCCGGGCGCCCCAGCATCGGCACCAGTTCCACCAGCCAGGGCATGAGCCAGATGATGAGCATGCTCAGCGCATCCCCTGCCCCCACAGAGCGGAACAGATTCAGCAAGCCGAGGTGCATACCGGCATTCACCAGATGCGAGAAGGCAAACCCCAGCCCCTTGCTCACGCTGCCCTCCGTCTTGAAGGTCCAGCGCAGGGTGACGACGTAGTTCGCCACAAAGCTCACAGCATAGCCTGCTGCGTAGGTAAGCGTGATTCCCAGGGCGTTCTGCTCCGTCAGGTCAAAGCACCAGTTCAGCAGCCAGTACACGACCAGATGCAGCAGCGTGGCACCCACGCCCACCACAAAGAAGCGAGCAAACTCGCCCCCCGCCTGTTTCAGTGCAGCCTTTGCCATATCACAGCAGATTGGGCGCAAAATAGAACTTCAGCAGATCCATCTGGTCCTCCCTGGTCACCAGGTAGCCATCCTTCGGGTCCAGCCACTGGAAGGAGTGAATCGACTTGCGGTCAGAGCCGCGGGGGTCACTCGTCTCCGGTGCGCGCAGTCGCTTCGCCAACTTGGGATTCAGCAGATTCACCAGCTCCGTGGTGGTAAGCTGGGGCATGGCCGGAATAATGGAGGGAATACCCAGCGGGATGCAGCGCTCCACATCGCCCATAATGCGCTGCGGCAGGTATAGCTGGTGGTATTCCAGCGGGGCAAAAGGCAAGGGCTCATCCGAATCATCCGGATTCAGCAGGGCGGCCAGCAGCGGATTAAAATCCGGTGAGGGATTGGCCATTTCCGTGAGGTGCACATTCAGCACGCGGCCATACTGGCGGTTCAGCTCGCGGTAGAGGTTGATACGGTTCTGCACGTAGGGGTCATCGCTGCTCTCCAGTGCGGGCGTATTCTCATCCGCCGTTTCAGGCAGCATATCGCAGGTGGTCACAAACACGGTGAGCTCCGGCCTGATATCGGCCAGGTGGTTGATGAGGTAGTTCGTGGCGCGGGTATCGGCTTCCACATCCGCACGCACCTTCGCCGGGCCATTCGCCACAGCATTATCCAGATACACCATCATGCCGAAGGAGCGGCCAAAGGTAATCTTGAAATTTTCCTTATCAATCAGATAATCAAAATAGCGGCGCTTCGTCCAGTATTTACCGAAAACCGTACTTGCACCAAGGAATGCTGTTTCGTGTGCCATGATTCTTATATGCGTAAGCCTCTACGCAGCCGCATTCTAACCCATTTTTCAACCAATAGCAAGCAGGAAAAACGGCCAGGGGGATGCCCTGGCCGTTTTTCCTGCATATATACTTTTATTTGCGGCGGCGTCTCATTGCCAGCGCCGTAAGCGCCAGCAGGCTGAGCGTCGTCGTGGCCGGCTCCGGTACATTCACCACCAGCAGCGAACCCACGTTATCAATCACCTGGAAATCCACATACAGATTCGCGTTCTGCACATTGGCGAACACCGAGGAAGCCTGCACGCGGCTGCTTTCCAGCTCTGTGGCGGCAGCCGCAACAGGCATATTGAACTCACCCACGCCGGAGAACAGGGCCAGAGTTTCACCGTATTCCAGAGCCTGCACTGCAGCCAGCAGGTTATCACCCAGCTGCACACCGCTGCCGAAGGTCAGCGCAGCGCCGTTCAGCTGCACGGCGTCAACCGAGCCGGTCATCTCCAGCGTTGCTCCATCGGCCAGCGTGAGGCTTGCAGTGGTCAATGCTGCACCAGCGCCAAACACAGCGGAGGAACTCACCGCCACGGCGGCCTTGGCAGAAGATGTATTTCCGCCAGTGTACATGCCCACGGACTTACCGGTAGCTACCTCAAGCACGTTCAGCGAAAGAGCCTCCTGATTCAGCACATTGATATCACCACGGCTGGCAACCACACCAGCAAGGGTGTTGTGCTTGTTATCAACCGTCAGCAGCATGCCACCGGAGTTCATGTTCTCAATCGTGGAATTCGTCAGCTTATTGGAAAGCGTGCGGGCAACCGAGGAATCATACTTCAGGCGTGCATTGGTCAGCTCAAAATCGGCATTGCCCACCGTGTATTCACCATCCGATGCGTTGCATACAATACTTGCGCTTCCCGTACCGCCACCATGAGTAATAATGACGCCGTCCTCCGTGGAGGTCAACTGAGCCCCGGACTCCAGCTTGATGGCAGAGGTACTGCAGCCATAAATCTTGCCCGTCACCTTGAGGTCAACATTCTGAGCCAGACTCAGCGTACCCTTGGACGTTCCGCCCTGGGAGGCATCCAGCATACCCAGCACATTCTGAGCCCCGGTATGGGCAAGCACCAGCTCACCGCCCTTGGGATTCAGCGTGGCAAGCTTCACAAGAGAGTTCACCTCCATGCGGCCACCGCCCTGCTTCTCGACCACGATACTCTTACCATCATTTGTATCGTAGTGCATGCGGCCATTGAGCGCAAGCTCGGCATCATCACGCACATCGAAGGTCAGTTTCTTGTTGCGGATGCGGATATTCGAATCAATGGTATTCTCACCGCTCTCCGCCACGATGGTCGAATCCGTGTTGTAATCCAGGGCCGCGGTGTAGCTGGCACCATACGAACCGCCGGTGCCTTCAAGCTTAGCACCATTCTTCAGCACAAGAGACGTATTCTGCATGGTCTGGCGGGTGGTACCGAAATCGATTACACCGCCGTTCACCGTGATAGTCTTTGACTTACCACTGGTATAATCAATCATGTCGGAGCCATTGCCTGTGAACTCCATGCGGCCGCCGGCATTGATGGTGACGTTGGTGTCCACCACCTTATTATTGCTTCCACCCAGACGCAGCGTGCCACCGTCATTCACCGTGACCGCCCCCTTCAGGATAGAGGCATTCACATTCTCGCCACCGGCAGGAGCCAGCTCCAGCACGCCACCATTAATCACCACGGCAGAGGTACCCAGAGAGCCATCCGTAGATGTACGCAGCACGCCGGCATTCACCGTGGTGGTGTTGGCATAGGTGTTAGCACCTGTCAGCACCAGCGTACCGGCACCTTCCTTGGTGATAGAGCCCTTCCCTGCAGCGTCATCCGCATGAATAAGACCGTTCACCGTCAGGGTGGCATCCTTGCTCACATCATAGTTCAGGTTATTGCCGCCGCGCAGGCGGGTCTTGGCTGAGATAGTGCTGCTGCCGCTCGTGGCGTAGATGGTGGAATTATTCGTATCAAAGTCCATAGCGGCATACTTACCGCCATACTCGCCACCAGAGCCCAGCACCTGCGCACCATCGCTGAGGCGCAGCTCCCAGGAGCCCATGGTCTGACGCGTCGTGCCGAAATCCAGGGTGCCACCAGACACCGTGATACTCTTATCCGTGGCATCATACTTCAGCGTATCGCACACCGTAGTACCGCCGGCAAAAGTGAGGGAGCCACCATTGGTAATGGTGATATTCCCCTGCAGAATCTTATTCCCGGAGCTTGTACCTTCCGCCACGGCAGTACCACCATTGAGATGCAGGCCGGTAGTCAATGCCGAATTCAGATTCAGGCTCACCCCCTTCTGCAGTTCGAGCGTGGCAAGCTGGTTAAACGCAGAGTTAAATGCCAGGGCACCACTTCCCTGCACAGCCAGGGTCGTATTCCCCTGCACCGCCACATTGCCGGTCAGCGCCAGGCTGCTGCCGCCGAAGCTCATCGTGACGCGGGAATCCGCACCGCTATCACCCAGGGTCAGGTTTGTCCTTACCTCATTACCAGCGGCTGCCAGCGTAGAGCCATCCATCATCTGCACGTTGCCAGTCGTTGCATTCTGCACCTGCAGGGTAGAGCCCTGCCCCATGCGAAGCGAACCGGCACCCGTTATCTCAGACTCCACAGCCAGGGTCAGATTATTGACGGTAGCCTGTGCGCCCTTGCTGATTTCCATGCTATCAACCGCCACGCGCCCGGAGCCTGCCAGCTGGCTGCTCTCGGCCACACGCAGCGTATCTGCATTCACCGTATTATTGATAACCAGAGCACCCGCACCATGCTTCTCGATACGGGATGCCGTCAGAACAGCACCATTTGCAGAGCTTACCGTCACATCGCTCAGATTATCAAAATATGCAGTGCCAACGCTGGTAGAGCCGGACAGCACCACCTCACTGGAACCACCCATACTGCCGAATACTACCTTGGCATCCGGCTGAAGCACACTTTCATTGCCCGTCCACACCGTATAGCTATCTGCCAGCGCAAAGGTAGCCAGAAGCCCGCTGCCAGATGCGCTGAGCGTAGCCGTCAGATAATCGCCGCCATCATATACCAGCTTACCATCCAGTGCGCTCCAATCGCCACCAGCCAGCAGATAACTGGCACCTGCCGTAATAGAAGTGGTGTTGCCAAACAACACATTCAGGGACGTGAAATCACTGCCCAGACTTACCCCCTGAACGCTCAGCGCAGCGGTGGAGGTATTGTAAGCGCCGAACATCAGGCTACCGCCATTCAACACCAGGTTGCTATTCAGCGCAGCAGGCATACCATCCGCCCCAGCCAGCACGTTGAGAGTCTGCCCGGCATTCAGGGAATATTCCGAGCCCAGAGTCAGTTCCGCCCCCTGGGCGATGCTGATATCACCGTATACAGTGGGGGCAGCGGTGAATTCCAGGCTACCCTGCAGAGCCGACACATCATGCACCACATTCGCGCTATTGGTAAAGGTCTGTTTACCAGCACCATCCTTCACGATATTCAGGCCATTGGAAGCATCGCCCAAAATGGTTCCCTTGTACAAATGGTCCTTCCCTGCAGTATTGATGGTAAGAGTATTCAATGCAGTGGAGGTAGGATTATCTCCATTGGCCGCCGTCTTAACCGCACCCGAGTACACAAATGTATCGGTGTCACCACCAATGCCGGCCACATGTGCATTCTGAGTACTGATAGCAAGCCCCGGGCGACTGTTACTATCGCCCCACAGGTTAATCACCATATTCCTGGCGGCATAGTTATGAGCCAGACTCACATGCTGGGCAGAGCCATCATTATTCACCTGCTGCACAATCAACGTGCCGCTGAAAGAATTATCACCCGATAATACCATGCGAGATACACCCTGATCGCACCAGTAAATATCACTCTGCCAGTGAATCTCGCCGGAGCCAGTCAGCGAAGATATATTATAAATGTGATTCCAGGAATTATTCGGGTCCTTCAGAGTCAACTTGCTACCGGCCGTAATATCCAGGTGATTGATATTATGTGTTATAGTCGCATACCTTCGAAAATCGGTCTGATCAGCATTTACCGTGACATTACCCGCAATGCTGAGAGTACCACCTATGTTCTGAGTAGCGTAGGTTGCCAGATGCCCCAGATTCACCGTAGAGCAAGCCAGCTCCAGCGTACCGCCCTTCGTATTGATGGCATTGGTATAAATATCTGCCCGGTTGCCCTCCAATCGCAGCGTAGCACCGGCAGTAGCACCAATGTGTCCGTTGACTGTGAGGGTGCCATCTCCAGCGCTGAGGGTAGCAGTGCCGCCGGTAGCTATTACTTCTGCCCCGGAAGCGATGGTTCCGCCATTACCATACATGGTGGCGCCATCCTTAAGCACAACCTTATCCTGCAGCGTCTGCCTGTTCAGGCGCATAATGCCTGTACCGGCAATGGTCACCGCATTATCGGCATCCAGTCTGCCACCTTCGCGCAGGTTCAGAGTGGCGCCGTCCTGCACAACGAAGCTATTGTAATCCAGCGTGCCGTACAATTCCACATCCTTACCGGACTTAATGATATCCTCGCCCCGCAGAACGCCACCGGCATTCACCACAACCTTACCATCCAGGGTGCTGCGGTCAGCAGCCACCTGCCACACACCGCCATTCTGCACAGTAACGGTGGCGCCATTCTGCGCCACCTTCGTGGTAAGCGTGGTTGCCACATTGAGCCCCGTGGTTTCGGAGAGCTGCAGCTCTGCCAGGTCATTCATGCCGGAGTTGAAATTCAACACGCCACTGCCCTGCACGGCCATGGTGGTATCGCCCTGAACGCACACCTCCCCATTCAGGCTGAGGGAGCCACCCTGAATATCCAGAGTCACTCGGTTGGCTGCGGCATCTTCACCCAGTACCAGATTGCACCCAAGCTCCGTGCCGGTCGTGGTCAGCTTAGAAGCATCGAGCAGCTGCAGCGTGGCACCCTCTCCGGATTCCACCTGCAGGTGAGCTCCACCAGCCACCTGAAGCGTGCCGGCACCGCTGATTTCACCTACCGCCAGTTTACCCGTGCCCTTCAGCGCAGATGTATCCTCTACCAGCAGAGTATCAGCTGTCACATTGGTATTCACCACCAGCGCACCAGTATCATACTTGCCCATGGTACCGAATGCCAGAGTGCTTCCATCCGTGGCCGAAATGGTGAAATCAGCCTCATTATCGAACACGGCAGTATCGGCCTGAGCCCCACCGGTAATCTCGAGGCGGCTGAGATTGCCCTCACCACCCATGAACACCAGCTTATTCCCCGGCTGCACTTCCGAATGATTGCCACCCCAGTAGGCAAAGCCTTCCTTCATATCCAGCTGGATACTCAGGCCAGAGTTTCCGGTCTCCAGGGTCACCTGCTTGTATAATTCGGGGGTGAACAGAGAAATCCGGTCCTGCATGGCAGACCAGTCGCCCGAGGCCAGCAGGTATTTCACCCCAAGCTGCAGGGCATCCGTATCAGCAAAAGTGAGGTTCATGCCGCCTGCATCGGAGGCAGATATAGAGCCATTCACAGCCAGCACAGCAGAGCTGGAGCTCAGCACGTCGAAATGCAGCGTACCGCCATCGAACACCAGACCGCTATTCAACACAGCGGCGCCGCCATTCGCACCGGCCACCACATTCAGCGTGTGCCCGGAGCCCAGGGTAAAACTATCATTCAGTTTCAGGGTGGCACCCTGCGCCACCGTCACATCTCCCTTGATATACAGGCCCGAGGAATTGAAATTGAGCGTGCCATTCAGAGCAGCCACATCATTCACCACCACCGTGGAGCCATTGAAAAGCTGGGTACCCGTGCCGGTCATCTCGATGCTCACGCCGTATGAACTGGTCTTATCGCCCTCAGTGCCAAGTGTGCCTTTGTATTCATAATTACCGCTGCCGGTAATCTCCAGCGTAGTGCTGCGAGTGGAATCAGGCGCCGACCTGGACACACCACTGGGAGCGGCACCGGCCATCACATGAGCAAGAGCATGCCCCGTGGCTTTAAGCCCGCCAATCTTGATTCGCTCATCATTCAAGGCAAGCGCGGCATAGGCATCTCGATTTGCATATGAGGCCCATGTACCCGAGAGATTGACCGTGGCGCCACTTATCGCTTCCTCGCTGTCAATCTGCAGATAGGCCTGGAAATTTTTACTATATGTATCTGCAGTGTCAGCGTATCCGGGGTCATGCTGACGATAGAAATCGAGAGTACCACTGAAGCCGCCATCGCCATCGATAACGACGCTGGAGCTGTAATAGTGCGTATTCTGCGGATTCCACTTGAAGGTACCATCACCAGTAAGCTTATCAATATGCCATATCGTATTCCAGGTATGGTCAACAATCTTGAGCTCATTACCGGAAGCCACGTGGATATGCTCCAGCTGCTTCTGCATGTAATCCGCACCATTGGACTCGATGCTGTGCAGTTCCGATGAGCCCACTGCATTCAGCGTACCTCTTAACGTCTGGGCAGATGTGCTGTTGAAATACAGCTTGGAATTTTGCAGGTTCAGTGTACCGTTGTTAACGATGTTCTCAGCACCGGTGAGCTTCCACGCACCGCCGCGGATACATTCCGTTGCACCCTCGGCAATAGAGATGGTTCCACTATAATTGACAGCAGAGCCTGAACCAGCCGCCAGCACACCGCCGGCCAGCTTGATATTGCTCCCGAGAGAGCCGGAACCCACAGTAACGGAACCCTCACTGATGGTAAGCAATGACCAGCTGCTCCCGGCATCCGCGCTGAGAGCCAGATCCGCAGCACCGGTCTTTTCCACAGTCCCCAGCTGCAGGCGCCCGGCAACGGAAGAATCCTCCGTTATATTGAAGATCAGATTACCGGCGCTGGTTCCGTTAATCCGGCCACCAGACTGCACCTCCACATTATGCAGAACGTGAGATGTACCGCCCAGGTCCAGAATACCGCCATTCAGCACACTCACCCCGCTGGCTGCAGACAAGGCGTCATCCTGCGAGATGACCAGGGTGATATCACCACCCGTGCCATCATTTCTGCCCATGACGGAGACCTGTCCGGTAATTGCGGAAGCATCCAGCACCACCTTGCCACCGCTGCTTCCCTGAGCATCGATGATTAAATCACGCCCGGATTCCAGCGCGGTATTCACCGTAAAGGTAGCACCATTGATTGCGCCGAAGCGATATGCCTGATTCTCTGCCATCCAGAACTCACCGCTCCAGGTCTTATCTGCAGCAACACCCACCGTAAGCGAGGGGTGATTCTGAAGCGCTATGGCATTGTCACTGAAATGATCCACCAGCACCATACCATCCGAGCCAGTGGACATTCTCATGACATCGCTCGCAGAATACAATTCACTTGCATTGCCATAGCTCAAATCCACGATTGCCGAGCCCAGGGCACCATCCTCATAGGTCAGCAGCACGCCCTCACCACTGAAAACGATGTTACCAGTGAAGGAATTACCCTGATTCGTCAGATGCACCACACCCGTGGAATTCTCCGTAGCGCCCAGCAGCAGGTCATTGTCTCCGCTCAGCACATAGTTAACCACCAGCGTACCACCGCCACCGCCCAGGCGCCAGGCACCATCGGCAGCATTCAGCGTCTCGGTTGTACCAAGCGTGCCATACTGCACCGTCTTACCGGCTTCTGCACCAATGAACAGGTTATTGTAACCTGCAAGATTCAGCTGCTCAGAATCCGAGGAAAGCACCAGAGTACCGGTAGAGCTGGTATCAATATGCTCCAGCAGCTGGGCTCCGGTTTCCTTGTGCGAAGCTATCCAGGCATCATCCTGTATCACCCACTTGTTCGTGCTGGTATCACCCAGAGCGGTAGCAGAATCCGCAATCAGGCCACCGCACACCAAAGTCTTGGTACCGGTAAAGGTATTATCCCCGGATAAGGTGAAGGTCAAGGACCAATCCTTGAGGTCCACACTCATGTTACCCGTGCCGCTGATGTTGCCGGCATAGGTATTGTTCACAGTCACGCCAGAGCTGTACTCCACCTTGAGCGTACCACCGTTGAGCACCGTATCACCCTTGTGCCCGTAAAAGGCAGCATACTTGGAAACATCCTCCAGACGCTGGCCGCCTTCCACGTATTCCTGAGCATGCGTTACGCCCTCGCGCATCACATAAGTGCCGCCGCTCTCCACGGTTACATCACCCGTGAGTCGGGCATGGTCGCCCAGCTCAAAGGTGGCACCGTTCTTCACGGTCACATCCATGGCCGCATCGGCATAGTGCCAGTCGTTGGCATTGGTGTAGCGGTTGGCGTTCACGCCATTGGCCGAGCCTGCGGCGTGAATGGTATTCGTGCCGCGCAGCACCACCTTGCCATTATCCACCTGCAGGCCGCTGTTATCGTTCTGCAGGTTGGTGTGCACGCTGTTGAGCACCCATGTGCCGCCACCGGCATATTGAATCTTCAGGGAAGAATCTGCCGTATCCTGGAATGAGCCCAGGAAAGTCGTGTCGCCACTCTGGCGGTAAATCAGCGTTGAACTGCCCTTGCTGTTGGCAATAACGGCATCCTCGGTCAGGGCATTGATGGTGAAACCGGCATCCGCAATACTCTCACTGGTGCTGGTGGTGTACCAATCCATGCTCTGGCCGTTCATATCCAGCACGCCGCCCTTGTTGCCGAAGGTGAAATCGCGCTCAATCTGGCCGATATCATCAATCACCACCCTGGCGCCATTGTTCACCAGCACATTGTAGGCAGCATAGCCGCCGGTGCGCTTCAGGTAGGTAGAGCCGCTGCCACCCAGATTCAGCAGGATATTGTTATCTCCGCTGCCCTCGATATACATGTCGCCAGCGCCAATCTTACGCCATTCGTACATGTGCGTATCAGAGCTCGTGAGCTGGAGATGCAGGGAAACATTCTCATTCACCAGATAACCGGCAGAGTTCAGCATGAAGTTGCCACCGGAGGCGGAGGAGACCGTGTAGCTCACAGGTGCATCACCAGCAGCGCTGAATTCAGCATAGCCCACGCCCAGGTCCACCGTGGCATTCAGCACCACGGCATTCTGCGCCGCTGAGGAGCTGAACAGCAGATTCTCTGTAAAATACAAATCCGCATTGTTCTGCGCCACATAGCCGTTGCCGTAGTTATACCAGTTCTGGTTATCCTTCACCCCGGACAAATCACCCCAGGTACTCAGGCCGTTCTTCAGGCCGATATGCGAGGTCAGCACATTGCCCTCGGCATCCTTGATTTTACCGGCATAGAGGGTGGTGCTGTTGGAGCCGTCGCTCTGGGTGCCAGTCACCTCATCCACAGCATTCAGATAGACGGTATTCTTACCATCCACTGCAGAAACGGATGACATATCGACACTCTTGTTAAATGCGTTCAGCGCTTCCTGATACTTGTTGGTGTAGCTCAGGTAGGTGGCATTGGTGCCATCGGACAAGGCCGTGCAACCCCAGAACTTGTATACGCCCTCCTCGGCATCGTAAACGTACACCGGGCTGCCGGAATCACCCGCCAGTGCGGCATACGGCAAGGGATTGGTCGCATTCACACCGTTGAACGTCGTACCGACACGAAGGCCGCCGGCGCTGGTATCATTCAACGACAAGGGGTCGATGATGCCGCCCGTCTCATACACATAAGCCTGGTACGGCAGGTTGAGTCCGGGGTACTGGTGATAACCAGCCCCGCTATGGTAGAACATGTTCGTGCCCTGTACCAGGTCACGGGCCTCCTGAGTGCTGCTGCATGCCTCCACAGGAGTAATATCCGTGAATATCTTGCTCTGGCGGGAAATGCGATAGTCCACATAGCGGCCGTCATTGTAGGCATTGCTGAACACGCTGGAACCGGCGATGGAAACGCTCTTGTAATTGATACAATGAGACCCGCCAATGCCGTACACTTCAGACGTGAAGTTGGAAGACTGTTCCCCATTGTGGCCCACCGTCACAACAATAGTCGGAGAAATAGCCGTAGCAATGGAGCGGTTATAGCCGGCAGAGAAATCAATCATTCCCTGCTCGTTGGAAATCACGTAATCTGCCCTGCCATCAGTATAGGTGATGGCAATGCCGCCCTCCTGCTGGCGGATATACTGCAGCAGCGCATTGCCGCCATCCCCTGCAATATATCGGCCGCAGTTCTGCCCGAAGTCGGTATACGTTACCAGAGTAGCGGCAGACCCCATTGATGCAGCCTGAACCGTGTGACAGGCCACAACCGCCGAAAACAATGCCAGCAGAGAAGAACGAAGAGAAAGAGGCAGGTGCAGTTTCATAATTCTGAAAGAACTTGTCCATTCTACTCCTTCCTCCTCTCGAGGTACAGGAAAAAATGCAGGTGCAGACACTTTTCGCACACGCATGTATCCCAAAGATTTCACAATTGACTGCATTATCAACACCGTTTTGCCTGCCCCCCCCTCTTTATAGATGGCGATTTGGCGGAGGCTCAAATCTTTCGGAGCACGGGACTTCAGTCCCGAAAACTCAAGCGATGAGGGACTAAAGTCCCTCGCTCCGACAAAAAACAGTTGCCCGCCAAACTCCCATTTGGCGCAGCATTCTTTGGGACACATGTGCACTTTTCGTCCTGCGGCCCGGACAAAAAAAGGCCGCGCGACTTCGTGATAGTTGCGCGACCGAAGGTTTGGGGTGAAGCCTTACTTCCTGCTGGCAAGATAGGCATTCATGGCTTCCATGATATCCAGCTCCGGGCGGAAGGCGGCATCGTGGTGAGAGGAGCGGATAAGCGGGCCGCTGGCCACATGGCGGAAGCCCTTACCGAGGGCAACCTCGCGCAGCTCATCGAACACCTCGGGACGGATGTAATCGATGACCGGCAGGTGGCGGGGAGAGGGGCGCAGGTACTGTCCCATGGTGAGCACGGTCACGCCGTGTTCGCGCAGGTCGTCCATGGTGCGCTCGATTTCCTCGCGGGTCTCTCCCAGACCGAGCATGATGCCGCTCTTGGTCACCACGCGGCCGGGTGCCAATTCGAGGGCACGCTGGAGCATACGCAGAGACACGCGGTACTTGGCACGGAAACGCACAATCGGGGAAAGGCGCTCCACGGTCTCAAGATTGTGGTTGAAGATATGCGGGGCGGCATCCATGACCATGGCCAGGGCATCCTCGTTTCCGTTGAAGTCGGAGGTGAGCACCTCGAGCACGGTCTGCGGGCTGAGCTCGCGGATGCGGCAGATAATTTCGGCCATGTGGGCAGCGCCGCCATCCTTCAGATCGTCGCGCGTCACCATGGTCACCACGGCGTGGTTCAGCTTCATGTGCGCCACACTCTCGGCAATCTTCCGTGGCTCCTCCGGGTCGAGGGGCTTGGGCCTGGCGGTGCGGGTGGCGCAGAACCCACAGGCGCGGGTGCACACATCACCACAAGCCATGAAGGTGGCCGTGCCGTGGCTCCAGCACTCACCGCGGTTGGGGCACATGGCCTCCTCGCAGACCGTCACCAGACCATTATCCTTGATGAGGTGCTGCACATCTTTGAACACCCTGCCCTTCGGCAATTTCACTTTCAGCCAGGACGGCTTGCGTGCGCTCTGATTCTGTTCTTCCGACATGGTCGTGTTGAAATATGATGAAGAAAAATCTTAGCGAAGACCGCGGCTGCGGAACCAGGAATCCAGCTCGGCGGCTTCCTTCGGAGTCAGCTCCACGGACTTGGTCACCTCCTCGATAAAGCGGGTCAGCAGTTCAGACATACTATCACCACGCTCCTTCACCAGGTGCGTGAATTTTGCGTGCAGCTCGGCATTCAGCCAGAATGTCACCGGTCGTTTACTTGCGTCTCTCTTAACGGGGGGCATATCAGTTACTTATCTCGTTGCCGCTAACCTTACCACAGCAGCACCCCACCTGCAACCCCAAATAAAGACAGCTGACAGAGTGAAATTCGGGTGTCTAAATGCGCCATTTCATACCCCTTTTTACACCATAAAACAGGGTATTTCGGACATCTTTTCGGTATAATTACACCCGGTGTTATAATTTTTTTTACTGTTTGTGGCTGTATTGTTTGCGAAGTTTGGCACAACTCCGTTTTGCGACATTTTATGCACCCACGGCAAACAAGGCGTAAAGAGGTATTCATTCCATACTAAACAGCCGCACAAGTAGCCAGAATGACAAACAGGCGAGCACTGGTCAAATTTCCCGGCTCCAGTCTGAATTTGCGCAGATTCAGCACATTTTTCGCTGTACTTACACCGCATCGTCTAAAATACATATTTCGTTTTTGTGCTTATAGTTACAGCAGCGCGCAAACATCAAAAACAGCCATTTCCCCCATAAAAAGGAGTCAAACACCCTGTTTCTGACCACCAGAACGGCCGGCAGAGCACAGGGGCGCCCAGGTGGTGCAAAAACACCACCCAGAACAAAAAAATAGCCGTGCCATCGCCCGGAATACACGTTTCATCGCCGCCAGAATGGCCAAAATTAAGCATTTTCATAACAGAAAATCCTGCAAGTTAATAACTTGCAGAATTCTTGAAAAATAAGGCAATTTCAGCAAAATCACTCTAAAAGCAGGATTTCACCATCATTGGGCACATGAATGGTGCCGGTGAAGTTCTGAGCAGCCTCTGCAGAGTATGCAGAGCGACGATTTGCCAGAGTGGAGTCCTCGGTATGGTAGAGAACGAGGTGCTTCACGCCAAGAGTCGCGGCAAGGCGGCCGGCATCAAGCGCGGTGCTGTGGTGCTTCTCATAGGGTTTGAATACCCCGGCATCGGCATGAAGGCAGAACGCCTCGCAAAGCAACCAATCGGCAGCTCGGCAGAGCGCCTCGTTGCGCTCATTGTAGGGCTCATCCCCCAGGCAGACGAAACGCTGGCCATCCGGCAGGATGATGCGATACCCGAACTGCCGTGCCTTGGTGGAACCGATATCGAAGGCCACCGCCTGCATGCCGGCAGCAGAAAACGGCTGTCCATCCTTCAGCGGGCAGAAGAGAATATCCCCACCAAAATGAGCCGTGACCTTGCCGGGCAGTGTGGCACGGCAAATCATCTCCAGACTCTGCAGACCTTCCTCATGACCATACACGCGCAGGGTGCCTTCATACTTGCCGGCGTTCATGGCCTGGGCAATCATGCGCACCACCCACACCACGCCAAAGATATGGTCAGTGTGCGTGTGGGTCAGGAAAATTTCATGAATACCGGAGAGAGGAATCCGGGCCTGCTCCAGGCGAGCAAGAATACCATTGCCGCCGCCACCATCCGTCAGCAGATACTGCGTACCATTCCGCACAGCAAAGCAGGTATTATAGCAACGGGTGACCGCCGCATTGCCGGTGCCCAGCATTATCAGGGAGCATTTCATGCCCCCTATACTACACCTCCAGCTCCAGATTTTCAACCTCAAAACACATACTTGTTAGCACCAGATTTCTATTGCGGCTGCACTGTAGTGCTGCCATCGGCATGCAAAGAAAGGGTATAATTGCCACCTGCGGTAGTGGCATAGCGGCGCTCACAGAGCGGCGCCGGGTTGCCGGCAGAGTCCCAGAAATACTCCCGCTGCAGGGTGCCGGCATCATCATAAAGACACACCCGCTCCGCGTATCCCAGCGCACGATTATCCACCGGCAGGCCATCTGCCCCGCCGAAGAATTCCCACTCCAGCAGCCCCCGGCTGTTGCAGCGCATGAGATGCTCTGCACAGGCGCGGCAAACCGATTGCGGGGCACCGTCCACCCCCAGGAAGCGGCGGCGCTCCAGATGGATGGAATCCTTACTTTCCTGGCGAAGACCGGCAGCCCCCATCAGAGGATGCACCACGGGGGTTCCGGCAGCATTCTGCCAGCTGCGGCAGGTGCCGCCCTCCTGCGGCTGATATTTCTCCACGGCAATTCCGTGGGCATTATCCGCCGGCACACCGTCCACCATGTTGCGCCGCACCACGCTTCCATCCGCGCCGTATTCATAGCGCACCAGCTCCTCGCCCTGCGCATCCGGTGCCGGATTTCCGTCCGCATCCAGGTGCAGAATACTCTCCGGCCGGCCCTGCGCATCATAGCTGATGCGGCATTCAGCATAGCCCGGAAAACGCGGCGAGACCAGTGCGCCCGCCGCATTCCGGAACTGGCTGCGGGTATGCCGGCCAGCGGTATCATAGGCAAATTCCCGCACAGCCACCCCCTGCGCATCCTCAGCCAGCACCCCGGTAGCATCCCGATTCTCGCGGCGAATGAGGTGCCCCGCAGCATCATAAACAAGCCGCTGCTCCGCCACCCGGCTGCCCGGCAGCGCCTGCACAAAGCCATCCGCATTCACCGATTTCATGCGCTGCAGCCGCCCCTGGGCATCGTACTCCAGGCGCACATGCGGCACCCCCGATACCCCGGCCTCGCCCAGCAGCTGAATGCCACGCGGAGGCTCAGCCCCGGCAGGGTTATGCACCCCGGCATAACAATAATAGCGCGGCACGGCATCATGCACCACCGCATGATAAATACCCAGCCCCAGCACCGCCGCAAACAGACACACCGCCGCCAGGCTGCCCAGGTAATTCCAGGCTGTCTCAAACAGGGACCTCAGTACCCCGGCACCGCGCTCTGCCCAATTCCGCATGCAGAAAGGACGCTAACTCCCTGCATGCGTGTCAAAAACCAATTAGAAATACGCAGCTCAGCGGTGGCTCTGCATACGCCGATACGCCGCACGCATGCACAGCACGCTCACCAGCAGCATGAACCCCGTGCCCAGCAAGGCAGGCACCCAGTTCACCTGGTCACCAGCCTGCCACAAACGCACCCACGATGCCAGCGGCAGCGCCGCCACGACAATGGCCAGCAGTACCCACACGCTCGACACCGCTACACGGCGCGCAGCGCGCTGGTGCGGCCGGGAATGCCGGCGAAATGTCATCTCAACCTCTTTCTTCTTACGGTATTTGCCACCCATATTGTCTCATACTCTAGCACAATAATTTACATTGGCAAGCATATTTCGCCAATTTTTGACGCAAAAACGAGCATTTAGCCTTGAATATCGGGGATTTTTCGATAAAATACGCCGCACGAGATAATTGCTTTCTGCAATTTATCGCGAAGAATTCAACCCAATATATAATTAGTAACTATGGCTAAACTCACTGTACGCGACCTCGACGTCGCCGGCAAGGAAGTGCTCATGCGCGTTGACTTCAACGTGCCCATGAAGGATGGCAAGATTACGAACGATGCCCGTATCGTGGCCGCTCTGCCCACCATCAAGTACCTGCTCGAGAACGGCGCCCGCCTTGTTCTCTGCTCCCACCTGGGCCGCCCCGAGGGTACCGGCTACCAGGCTGAGTTCTCCCTGGCTGCTGCTGCCGAGTGCCTCTCCCAGCACCTGGGCAAGCCCGTTGCCTTCGTTCCCGAGACCATCGGTGAGGCCGCCACGGCTGCCCGCGCCGCCCTCAAGGATGGCGATGTGATGCTGCTCGACAACGTGCGCTTCGACAAGAAGGAAAAGAAGAATGACCCCGAGTTCGCCAAGGCTCTGCTGGGTGATGCCACCCTGTACGTGAACGACGCTTTCGGTTCTGCCCACCGCGCCCACGCCTCCACCGAGGGTGTGACCCACTTCGCCGAGAAGTCCGCCATGGGCTTCCTCATCGAGCGCGAGCTGGAGTACCTTGAAGGCAAGCTGAGCTCCCCCGAGCAGCCCTTCGTGGTAATCATGGGCGGCGCCAAGGTTTCCGACAAGATTCAGGTGCTCTCCAAGCTCATGGAGAAGAGCCAGACCTTCATCATCGGCGGCGCTATGGCCAACACCTTCCTGGCTGCCCAGGGCCACGATGTAGGCAACTCCAAGATTGAGGCCGACAAGCTCGACCTTGCCAACCAGATTCTGGCCGACGCCAAGGCCAAGGGCGTGACCTTCGTGCTGCCCGCCGACACCCGCTACACCTTCAAGTTCGAGGAAGGCGCAGAGACTTTCTGCACCGCTCCCTGGGCAGAGGGCGGCTCCGTGCCCGCCGAGGGCATGGGCATCGACATCGGCGACAAGGCCATCGAAGAGTTCTGCGGCATCCTCAAGGGCGCCAAGACCGTGCTCTGGAACGGCCCGCTGGGCGTGTTCGAGCTCGACTCCTTCGCCAAGGGCACCAAGGCTATCGCCGAATGCCTCGCCGAGAGCGACTGCACCTCCATCGTGGGTGGTGGTGACTCCGTGACCGCTGCCAAGAAGTTCAAGGTGGCCGACAAGCTTTCCTTCTGCTCCACGGGTGGCGGCGCCTCCCTCGAGCTGCTGGAAGGCAAGGTGCTTCCCGGCATCGGCTCCCTGAGCGAGAAGTAAAGCCCCGCGCTTTACACTACATTTCCAACCACCGGCTTGCACCACGCAGGCCGGTGGTTTTCTTTTATCAATTGTCCATCGCCAATCCCCTATTTACCTTGCGCTCACAGGCAAAGTGTGCTACCCTCTCCCCGCGAACTTATTCGGCAATTTTATGATTATTCAGAACGAATTCATCAGCATCAATATCGAAACCGCCGGCCGCCGCCTGGCCAGCGTGCTCGTGCAGGACAAAATCAACGGCCGCAGCTATGACCTGGGCAAGGAGGTATTCACCATCCAACTGCAGGAGGCCAAGACCGACGAAGCCTGCTCCAAGAAGGAATACACCGATGTGTGCCTGCCGCTCAGCACGCAGGACCTGATGTGCGGCGAACTGAGCTGCACCGAAATTGCCGCCGATGCCTCCGCACGCCGACTGGTGGAACGCCGCGCCGGCCAGCGCGCCGCCCTGCCCTTTGCTGTAACCACCGATGGCTACAAGCTTGAGTGGTGGGTGGAGCTGCGCGAGGGCCAGCCCTACTTCCGCACCGGCCTGAATATCACCCCCATGCAGTTTGCCATGCCCGCCCGCAAGCTGACGCTCCTGAACGTGACCGCCCCCGAGGCCCGTGTGGAAGGCAGCGTGAAGGGTGCCCCCATCGTGGCCGCCGGCAACCGCCTGTTCGCCGGTGTGGAAAGTCCGCTGTGCACCAGCGAAACCACAGCAACCGGCTTCATGTGCTCCCTGGAGCGCACCACCCACCTGCCCGCCCGCACCATGAGCAGCATCTCCGCCGTCATGGGCTTCTGCCAGCCCGGGCAGCTGCGCCGCACCTTCCAGCTGGCCTACCTGAACGAAGAACGCGCCCGCGCCTACTTCCCCCTGCTCAATTACAACACCTGGTACGATATCGGCTACTTCACCCGCTACAACGAACAGGACGTGCTGGACACCGTGCGCCTCTTCGGCGAGGAGCTGGTGGTGAAGCGCGGCGCGGTGATGGATTCCTTCCTCTTTGACGACGGGTGGGACGACACCGAAACCCTCTGGCAGTTCCACGCCGGTATGCCCAACGAGTTCCGCGAGGCCCGCAAGCTGGCCGAAAGCTACGGTGCCCAGCCGGGCGTGTGGTTCTCCCCCTGGGGCGGCTACGGCCAGCCCAAGCTGAACCGCCTGGCCGCCGCCGGCGATACGTACGAGACCAACGAGCGAGGCTTCGCCCTCTCCGGCCCGAAATACTATGAGCTTTTCCGCGATATGTGCCTGCACATGATTCGCGAGAACGGCGCCAACCACTTCAAGCTGGACGGCTGCTCCGGCATGGCCGAGCCCGCCCCCGGCTCCCGCTTCGGCTCCGATTTCGAGGCCGCCATCTCCCTCATTGAGGAGCTGCGCGCTGAGCGCCCGGATATCTTCATCAACCTCACCACCGGCACCTGGGCCAGCCCGTTCTGGTTCGGTATTGCAGACTCCGTGTGGCGCGGCAACTGGGACCACGATTTCTGCGGCGAAGGCACTGCCCGCCAGCAGTGGATTACCTTCCGCGATGCCATGATTTTCGCCCACAATGTGAAGATTTCCCCGCTTTTCCCCATCAACTCACTCATGACCCACGGCGTGATTTATAACAAGGGCGCACGCGGACTCATGACCACCGAGGGCAACGACCTGGCAGATGAAATCTGGAGCGGCCTGGGCCTGGGCACCCAGATGCAGGAGCTCTACATCACCCCCTCCATGATGCAGCCGCACGAGTGGGACACCCTGGCCGCCGCTGCCAAGTGGACCCGCGCCAACGCCACCACCATGGTGGACAGCCACTGGGTGGGCGGCGACCCCGCCGCGCTCGAGGCCTACGGCTTCGCCTCCTGGAGCCCGGAAAAGGGTATCCTGGTGCTGCGCAATCCTGCCGCCACCGCACAGGATTTCAGCTTCGACCCCGCCGCTGTGTTCGAGCTGCCCCTCGGAGCCCCGCTGAGCTACACCCTCAGCTCCCCCAAGGGCGACACCCTGCCCGCCACCGCACAGGCCGGCAAGCCCACCACTCTCAAACTTGCCCCCTTCCAGGTGCTCGTCATCGAGGCTACGCCTTGCTGAGTCCACGCGAAGCGTGGATATCGTCCTGCCCCGCCGGGGCAGGATTTCGTCACGAAGTGATTTCGTCCGCCCCCACCCGGGGGCGGATTTCGTTTACCCAGCCGAAGCTTCGTAGAAGCGGCGGCTGGTTTACCGATTCAGCAAGGCCTGAACCAAGCCCATTGATTGGGAAAAAATCACTCTCAGGTGCGAAGAAAACAATATCCAGCTGCAACGGGCGAAATCCTCCCTGCGGGAGGACTGGGGAAAACAGGTAACTCTAACCCCTTGCCTATCCGCCCCAGGTGCGTAAGATAAGAGGCGTTATGACCACCATACGCATCATCATCATCGCCGCCGCCATGCTCGGGCTCGCCGCCTGCAGCTTCGATGCCAGCTTCTCCACCCCCAACTTCTCCCCACAGAAGACAAGCCATTAATATCCTCATCACCCCCTCCTCGCTACGCCTGCGGGCCACCTTCTGAGCCACCCGCAAACACCCCGCCACGGCATAACCGGGGCAATCGTCAATAGTCAATTGTAAATCGTCAATTCTCCTTCAGCCACCGGCTGAAGGCTTCCGCCCACTTCAGGGAAATGCCGGGCAGCTCTGCCAGCTCCTCCGGGCTGCGGGAGCGGATGCCCGGCACCGTGTGGAAGCGAGCCAGCAGCAACTCCTTGCGCCGCGGAGTCATGGAGGGATAAGCATCCAGCTTACTCTCGCGCACGCGCTTGCGCACCAGCAGCTCATTATAATTATTCGCAAAGCGGTGCGCCTCATCGCGCAGGCGCTGAAGCAGGCGCAGCGCCCCGCAATCATGGCTCAGCACCAGCGGCTCACTCTGCCCCGGCAGGTAAATCTCTTCATCGCGCTTCGCCAGGCCTACCACCGGCATCTGCTGCAGACCAATCTCTGCCAGCACCTGCACCGCAATGGCCAGCTGCCCCTTGCCGCCGTCCACCACCACCAGGTCCGGCACCTTGATGGGCGCCTTCCCCTCATTGGCCAGCTCCTTCAACCAGGCATACATATCCAGCCCCTCCGGCTTATCAAAAAGCGCGCTGCTCTCATTCACAATGCGAGAATACCGGCGGCGCACCACCTCCAGCATGGAGGCAAAATCATTCTGCCCATCCACCCCCTTGATGCGGTAGCGCCGGTACGCCGCGTTATCCGGGCGCCCATTCGTGAAGCGCACCATACTGGCCACAATATGGTTGCTGGAAAGATTCGAAATATCGAAACACTCCATCACCGCCGGCGGCTGCGCCATGCCCAGATACCCGGCCAGCTCCGCCAGGTCGCGGTCCGGATCCACCGTGCCCGGTAAATCCGGCGAGCGTCGGGTGAAGCGTCGCGTGGGCTCCAGCGTTTTCATGATATTCTCCCGCACATCGCGCAGGCGGGCAGCCAGCTCAAAATCCAGCCGCTCGGAGGCCTCCATCATCTCCTGAGTCAGCGCATCCAGATGCGCCTGGCGGCCGCGCCCCTCCAGCAGGCCAAGAGCCGCTTCAAAATTCTCCCGGTACGCCTCCGGCGAAATACGCCCCACACACGGCGCAGAGCAGTGGCGAATCTCATCATCATGGCAATGGCGGTACTGCTCCTCCCCCGGGTGGCGGCAGGTGCACGTGCGCAGCCGGAAGCGGTGATTCAGCCACTCCACCGTCTCCTTCAGCGCCGTGGCATGCACAAACGGGCCAATATAGCGCGCGCCGTCATCCTTGCGCAGGCGCACCAGCGAGAAACGAGGAAACTCCTCCTGCCGGCTCGCCCGCAGCAGGTAATACCGCTTATCATCCCGCAGCTGCACATTATAATGCGGGCGGTACTCCTTGATGAGCTTCTGCTCCAGAATCAGCGATTCCTGCTCATTGCGCACCTCATAATAATCAAAATCCACAATCGCCGCAATCAGCGCACGCGTCTTGCCGTTCTCCAGCGTTGCGCGCGAGGGCGAGAAATAATTCGCCAGGCGCCGGTGCAAATCCTTCGCCTTCCCCACGTAAATCACCCCACCGCCTTCCCCCTTCATCAGATAAACCCCAGGGCAATGCGGCGTCCGCCTCCACTTCTCCTTGAGGTTGACCTTCGGCATGCACGCATCATACCAGAACGCCACCAGAAAATCAATTCTGAACCACCCGCAAGGCGCAAGCCTCCCTCCACACACCCGAAATATATCGTCACACCGCTATATTATAGTGAAGCAACCGGGCCAGCGCGTTATGCTCAGTTCAAATGACCTCACAACACATTACAAGGTGCGACAAGGAATTCGGCACCTTCAGCGGCTGGCGCTTCGGTATCACACGCTTCAAGCAACGTCTCGTACGCTACTTCTCCGATATCGAATACGGCAGCTCTGAGAACGCACTGGCCGAAGCAGAATCCTTCCGCGAGCACATCTACACCCTGCTCGCCCAGAATCCCGGCAACGAGGCCGACATCCTCCAGCAGCTCAATACCCAATACCGCCGCGACCGTGACCTCCCCGCAACCCTGCGGCGCTATGCCCCCAGCACCACCCAGCGCAAAGCCATCACCACCCGCATCACTCCGCAGCTCAACCAGGCGCTGGAGCACTACAGCTCATTCATGGGGCTCGAGACCAGCTCCGTTGTCCGCCTGGCGCTTTACCACTATTTCACCCACATAGCAGGTCTCAGCGAACGCCCCACCCCCGAGGATTTGCAGAAACACGTGGACGAACTGGAAGCCCAGGCCATGGCTGTCGGTCTTCCCTCCTTCGCCAGCCTCATGACCAATGAGACCAGCACCGCCAGCTACCAGAGCGAATACCCCAGCATCGAAGACCAGGACATGATGGCCGCAGAAGAGGAGGATTCCTGATTCGCCCCTCCCCTCAATCAATTCCCGAAACATTAAGTCCGAATAGGCGATTTGGCGGGGGCTCAAATCCTTCGGAGCACGGGACTTCAGTCCTGAAAACTCAAGCGATGAGGGACTAAAGTCCCTCGCTCCGACAAAAAACAGTTGCCCGCTAAACTCCCATTTAGCGCAGCAATCTTTGGGACACATGTGTAATTCGTCCTTTTCCGCATCTTTGGGCTTTTCAAGTGAGGTTGAGTGTGCTAGACTCTGCGGCGCAGCCGCAGTATCTGGCTGAATGGTAATATTTTTGTTATGAGTGACCCGAGCAAATTCCGCAATCTGGCTATTATCGCACACGTAGACCACGGCAAAACCACGCTGGTAGACCAGCTTCTGAAGGCTGGCGGCACTTACCGTGAGAACCAGGAGGTGCAGGAACGCGCCATGGACTCCATGGATCTGGAGCGCGAGAAGGGTATCACGATTAAGGCCAAGAACACGTCGATTCACTGGAACGATTACACCATCAACATTGTGGACACCCCCGGGCACGCCGACTTCGGCGCCGAGGTGGAGCGCGTAATGAAGATGGTGGACGGCGTGATTCTGGTGGTGGATGCCTATGAGGGTCCGCAGGCTCAGACGCGTTTTGTGCTGCGCAAGGCGCTGGAGGAAGGTCTGCTGCCCATCGTGGTCATCAACAAAATTGACCGCCCGCATGCCGATGCGATGAAGGTGCATGACCAGGTGCTGGAGCTGCTGCTCGACCTGAACGCCACGGAAGAGCAGTTCGAGGCTCCCTTTGTGTACGGCTCTGCCCGCGATGGTTATTTCATGAACAGCCCGGAGGGCGAAGCCCCCGTGGACTGCACGCCGCTGCTGCACCAGATTGTGAAGCACATTCCCGCCCCGCAGGATGCCGACCCGGACAAACCTTTCAAGATGCTCATTTCCAACATCGACTGGGATGACTATGTGGGCCGCGTGGCCGTGGGCCGCATCACCAGCGGCCGTGTGCAGAAGGGCGATACGCTCTACCTGCTGCGCCAGGATGGCTCCCGCGTTCAGGCCAAGGTGACCAAGCTTTTCGAATACAGTGGTCTGCAGACCAATGACTCCACTGTGGGCGAGGCCGGCAACATCATCGGCCTTTCCGGGTTCGAGGATGTGGACATCGGCCAGACGCTCACCGCCGACCCGGAGGCCGAGCCCCTGCCCTTCGTGAAGATTGAGCCGCCGACAGTGCAGATGGAGTTCAGCATCAATGACGGCCCGCTGGGTGGCCGCGATGGCAAGAATGTGACCAGCCGCGTGATTCGCGACCGCCTGATGCGCGAGATGCGCACGAATATCTCCATCAAGGTGGAGGATACCGACCTGGCCGGCGTGTTCAGCGTGTCTGCCCGTGGCACCATGCAGATTGCCATTCTGGTGGAACAGATGCGCCGCGAGAATTACGAGGTGCTCGTTTCCCGCCCGAAGGTGATTGTGCGCGAGATTGACGGCGTGAACTGCGAGCCGTTCGAGACGGTGTTCATCGAAGTGCCGGATGAATGCGCCAACGGCACGGTGCGCATTCTGGGCAACCGCCGCGGCATTCTGGAAAACATGGAGGCCAACGGCAGCGGCCGCACCATCATTCAGGCCACCATTCCCACCCGCGGTCTCATCGGTTTCGAGTTCGAGCTGGTGAACCTGACGAGCGGCCACGGCATTTTCTCCCACCTGTTCAAGGAATACGCCCCCTACGCCGGCGAAATCACCACTCGCCAGACCAGCACGCTCATTTCCATGGAAAACGGCATTGCCCGTCCCTACGCCCTGCAGGCCATGGAGGAACGCGGCACGCTGTTCATTGCCCCCGGCGATGAGGTGTACGAAGGTATGATTGTGGGCGAGAACCCGAAGGATATTGACATCCCGGTGAACCCGACCCGCGAGAAGCACCTCACCAACCACCGCTCGGCCACCAAGAACGATTCCATCCAGCTCACACCGCCCCGCGTGTTCTCGCTGGAGCGAGCCATCGAATACATTGAGCCCGATGAACTGGTGGAGGCCACGCCGCATTTCATCCGCATGCGCAAGCGCATTCTGGAGGCTACTGCCCGCAAACGCGCCGGCATCCGCGAGGCGAACCTGGGCTAAAGTACGAGGTTCGAAGTGGGAAGTACGAAGTAAAATCAGCTGCGCCTCCGGCGCAGGGTGATTTGAAGCGTACACTTTCTCCTTTTCATTTCGCTCCATTTGGGATAGACTACGGGTAGATTTACGAAAACTTCCTATGAACCCGCTATCTCCACAGACTGAGCTTTTCGACAATATCGCGCACCTCATTGAGCAGGCGCGGCAGCGCGTGCGCACAGCGGTCAACACCGCCATGGTCTACACGTATTACGAAATTGGCCGCCACATCGTCGAACACGAGCAGAAAGGAGAACACCGCGCGGAATACGGCAAGGCTGTGCTCAAGGCATTATCGGCCCGTCTCACCGAACGCTTTGGCGACGGCTGGAGCTATGCGCAACTGAAGAACATACGACAGTTCTATCTACTGTACGAGGAAAAGGCTAATCAGTGTTTGTCCTTTTCTGGTGAAGAGAGTCTGAAAAAAGCTAATCACCGATTAGCTTTTTCTCAACGCATAAGCAATAAACTATTTACTCTATCCTGGACCCACTATCTCGTTCTTATCCGCGTGAAGGATGCCGCTGCACGCAATTTCTACGAAATTGAATGCGCTGAGCAGAACTGGAGCGTGCGGCAACTGCAGCGGCAGGTTAACTCCAGTCTGTATGAACGCCTGGCTCTCAGCCGAAACAAGGATGAGGTGTTACGACTCGCCCACGAAGGGCAGAATATCACCAAACCTGCCGACATCATCAAAGACCCCATCACGCTGGAGTTTCTGGGGCTCAAGCCGGATGAATCCTACACTGAATCCAGGCTGGAGAATGCCATCATCACGCGCATGCGTGACTTCCTGCTCGAAATGGGCAAGGGCTTTCTCTTCGAAGCCCGGCAGAAACGTTTTTCTTTTAATGAAGAACACTTCTATGTAGATCTTGTATTCTACAATCGTCTATTGCAATGCTACTGCCTCATCGACCTTAAAACCGATAAGCTCACCCACCAGGACCTGGGGCAGATGCAGATGTATGTTAACTACTTCGACCGCTACGTGAGGCAGCCTTTCGAAAAGCCCACCATCGGGATTCTGCTCTGCAAGGAGAAAAATGATGCACTGGTGGAGCTTACCCTTCCCGATGAGGCAAACATCTACGCTTCATCCTACGAACTCTATCTGCCGGATAAAGCTCTGCTTCAGGCCAAAGTGCGTGAATGGATTGCAGATTTTGAAGCAAACGAAACTAATTCCTGACTATGTTTTCCGAACTCATCAACTGGTTTGCGGGGCTGGATTATTCTGCCGGGGCTATGTATGTGGCAGCGGTGGTGCTGTATATCGCAGGTTTTCTGGGAGCTGTGCTGCCGTATCCAGGGTGCCTGGTGGCGCTGGGCGGCAGCGTGTGCTACGCCGTGGCGGCAGGTGCCCCTTACCCCGCCTGGTGGTTCTGGATGATACTGCTGGCGCTGGCAGTATTCGGCACCTTGGTGGACAACATCACCACGGCGCTGGGTGCCCGCAAGTTCGGCGGCAGCAAGCACGCCTTCTGGGGCAGCATGATTGGTCTTTTCGTGGGCGCGTTCTTCGTGTTCCCCTTCGGCATCATCATCGGCCCCTTCCTGGGCGCTTTCATTGCCGAGCTCCACTTCCAGCGCAAGTCCACCAAGGACTCCGCTAAATCCGGTCTTGGCGCCACGCTAGGTCTGCTGGCCGGTGTGCTGGGCAAAATCATCGTGGTAAGCATCATGCTGGTGCTCACGCTGCTGTAATTTCCGCCATGCGCCGGCTCCTGCGCCTCGCTCTGCCCCTTCTGCTGCTCGGCAGCTGCCGCTTATATTTTACGGGACTAAAGTCCCGTACTCCGACGGATTTGCGCCCCCAAATTGTCAATCGTCACTCGTCAATTGTCAATCTGTCCAGGCTCTGGCGGCAGAGGGCGGCGGACCACTGGCCGGGGGCGGTGGGCGTATCACCTAGGTAGCCATAGACCAGGCAGGCGCCGTGCTGGGCATACAACAGGCGGCTCACAGCACCCAGCGTGCCCATGCCCATGGCGGTAGTGGTGCCGGAGGCGCGGCGCAGGAGCTGCACGCCGGTCATCATATCCTCTGCGCAGTGCAGGCGGAAGGCAAACTTGGCGACATCTGCCCCCAGGGCACGCGCAGCCAGCTCCTTTTCCAGCAGAGATTCCAAATCCGGCGTTTTTTCAAAATCGTGAGCAGAGGCAATGACAGGCACCCCGGCGGCGTGAGCTTCGGCCACCAGTTCCAAAGCCTCGGGCAGCTGGGCAATCTCCCAATCCAGCGCAGAGGCCAGGGGCAGCAGGGCGCGAGCAATGCGCAGACGCTCCGCCGGGCTCATGGGGCGCAGACCACCCTCGCTCTCATGGCGCACTGTGATCAGCACCGGGCGGCAGCAGCTCATGCCGGCCAACGAAGCCCAATCTGTATCAGCCGGCAAACCATCTGCCCGCAGCTCCACCACATCGCAGGGCAGCGTTTCAGCGGCACAGGCGGCATTCCAGGCAGCCATATCAGAAACAGACCCCACCACCAGTGGGCGGGTAAAGGAAAGGCGGGAGCGTGCGTTCATGCGGCGTATTCTATACCATGCAACACCAACTTGCAAGGGGGAATGTCTGACTTGAATGAGCAGGCGCTCCAAAAAAATTCATTGCGGAAACCCAGAATGGATTCCCGCAATGAGAAATTGTTTACGTTCCGTTTACTTAAGCTTCAGCAAGAACACACCTTCCTGGGACGAACCGGTACGGTACACACCCCTGATGACGGAACCGGTCACCTGACCGAGCCATTCAATTTTACCGAGGGGATGATCATGGCTACCCGTGGTGAAGGCGATTGTGTCACCCTTCACAAAGCCCACCAACTGAGGAGCCGAAACCAGCTTGGAACTATCCAGCATAACGGTCCCCATAATGCGATTGCCCTTTCTGTGCAGGTTAAGAATCATGGGAGACTTTACGTTTACCGAAACGTTCTGGCAGACACCTACCCACGTGCCAGTAACCCTGGGGGTGGCATGAAGGGGCTTATGAGCCCCATGATGAACGGCGGGCTTGCCGTGATGGTCCTTGTGCATGTGCTTATGAGGCCCCTGAGCCCAGGCGAAAGAGGTGCTGGCTAAAACAGCAAGTGCGGCGATGAAGTAGTTCATAATTTGATAGTAATGATGTGAGTGATTTCAGAGACAAGAGTCAGAAGACTTCATACAGCAAGCGCACCAGACAACACCTTTTATTTCATTTTTTTCTTTTTTGGGGGGGCAGATTTTCCGGAATATACCAGCTCACTTCAGCCAGGCACACAGGAAGAGCGGCAAGCAGGAGCATAATGGTGACGTTGACATGCAGCTATTTGCTATTGCGTTGGCAGTTGGAACATGGTAGCATGCAGCCATGGCTTACAGTTTTGAGGATGCAGTGGAACAGATTCTGCAGAAGAACGACGATTACCCGGCCGATGCGTACTTTTTCATCCGCGCTGCGCTGGATGCCACTGTGGAGAAATGCCGCAAACCGGCAGAGAATCCGCACCTGAGCGCGGAAGAGCTGTACTTCGGATTCTGCGCCTATGCGCTGGAGGAATACGGCCCGCTGGCGCTGGCGGTGATGGAACAGTGGAATATCACCACATCCTCTGACGTGGGCAACCTGGTGTACAACCTGATTGAGGTGGGCGTGTTCGGCAAGCAGGAGGGCGACCGCCAGGAGCAGTTCGATAACCTGACTCCCATTCCCGTGCTGCTCGATGCCCCCTACGCAACCCTCGATACCCCGAACTGATACCATGAGCACTGAAGCTATGCAAGGAACAGAGCTGCGCTGGCCCGCTGAATGGGAACCGATGGAGGCTGTGTGGCTCTCCTGGCCGCACCGCGATGACCTGTGGCAGGGCGGGCTGCAGGAGCTGCACGGCCGCTATGCTGAGCTGGCTGCAGCCATTGCCGCTGAGGCAGAGGTGCGCATCAACGCCGCGGCTCCGCTGCACGCAGGTATTTCCCGGCTGCTGCAAAAGCGCGGCGTGCAGCGTTTCCGCCTGTATGACCACCCCACGAATGATGTGTGGTGCCGCGACCACGGGCCGATTTTCACCAGGCGCCAGGATGGCGGCATGCAGCTGGCCAACTGGACCTTCAATGCCTGGGGCGGTAAGTTTGCCCCGTGGAATCTGGATAATGAAGTGCCCGCCCGCATAGCCGCCAGCCTGGGGCTGCCGCAGCTCTGCAGTGATATTATTCTGGAGGGCGGCGCTATCGAAGGCAACGGCGAAGGCCTGGTGCTCACCACCGAAGCGGTACTGCTGAACCCGAACCGCAACCCTGGCTGCACCAAGGCCGATATCGAGGCCGAGATGCACCGTATGCTGGGCACCACGCATGTGTTCTGGCTGGGCAGCGGCATTGAGGGCGATGATACGGACGGCCACATCGATGATATGGTGCGCTTTGTGAACCCGGAGGCGGTGGTTTCCATTGTGGAGCCCGACCCGCACTCCCCCCACTACCGCGCCCTGGCAGAGAACAACGAGCGCCTGCAGGATCTGCGCACCCCCTCCGGCCACCGCGTGGAGATTATCCCCCTGCCCATGCCGCAGCCGCTGGTGGCGCAGGACTGGCGCCTGGAGCAGCTTCCTGCCAGCTATGCGAACTTCCTCATCTGCAACGGCAGCGTGATTGTGCCCATCTTCATGCAGGACAAGGAGGACGACCGCGCGCTGGGTATTCTGCGCGAGGCATTCCCCGGCCGCCGCGTGGTGGGCATTGATGCCCGCCGCCTGGTGATTGAGGGCGGCGCGATTCACTGCATCACGCAGCAGCAACCCAAAGGGAAGGAATAAGGATTAGGGATTAAGGACTAATCAGAATACAGGCGGGCTGGAAGCCCGCGGAACTGTTCAATAGGCAATAGTCAATAGTCAATAGTCAATCAAAAAGGGCTCCTACCGGAGCCCTTTCTGGTTAATATCCTTGCCACATGGTTTCCGGCTTGGAGAGCGGAATCTCATCGCCGGGTTTCAGGGTGGAACAATCGAAGGTGGTTCTCCAGCGGTAGCGGTTGCCGTTCTTCTGCACCAGCAGGATATCGATACCCTGCTCTGCCTTGCCGGTATTCTTGCGGTCGGCAAGCTCTGCCACGGGAATGGAGACGGTGTAGGTGCCGGGCACCTCAGCCTCCAGGCAGAAGGCCACGGCATCGTAGTCCTGGTTCACGTTGTAGGGCGGGTCTTGCACCAGCACGTTCACGTACTCACAGTTTGTGCAGGTCACAGAGAGTTTCAGGCTATCGCCTTCCCACTTGAAGCTGGCAGCCTGCACCACCGGGGCAGGACATTCAGCGTAGAACTCCGTCTTATCACCGGCGGGGGCAAATACCTGGCAGCAATCCAGCAGGCGGGCAGAGTTCTGCGTGAGGTAGGTGGGACGCATGCCGAAGGTGTAGTTACCGGCGCCCATGAGCGGCGTGCCAAGGGCAGCCTTCTCGCTCACCGGGCCCTCATTGTGCGGCAGGTTCAGGCCATGGCCCAGCTCATGTGCCAGGCCACCCAGCCACTTGGTAAGCAGGCGCCCCTCGTGCGTATTCTGGCCAATGTGGCTCAGTTCGAAGTGGGTATAGTCCAGAGCAAAGCAGTTACGCCCCAGGCCATAGAAGGGCACACCACCCGGGTTCAGGTCGTTGTACTCGTCATTCTGGAACGTGGGCATGATGACCAGCGTATGGCCGCTGCAGATGGCACCGGGATTTGCCTTGGCATACTCGGCAATGTCCTCCAGGCACTTGCCGTGGCCGGTGCCGTAGGCGTAATCGGCGGCGGGATACTTACCACGCACCACATGAAGCTTCACATTACCATTCTCCAGGAGCTGGAGCCCGAAAGTGCGTCCGGGGTAACCCAGGCGGGTCATCTCCTTGGCATAGTACTGCTGCACATAGAGCATCAGCTCGCTGATACGGCGTTCAAAATCAGCAGAGGGTTCGTTATCATTTCCCAGGAAATAGACCACGTTGAGCGGGTGCTCCGTGGGCACAATCTGCACCTCCTCTGCAAGGAGTTCCTTAGCCCGGTCAGAGAAATGGGCAGGCACGGTGGCCATGCTCAGCGGGGTCATCAACAGCGCGGCGGCTACATAAGTCGTTGCGTTCATGCAGCCTATTCTACCAAAAAACGCCGCCGACAGCAAGAAAAAGAGCACTACCGCCTCAGCAGTAGCGCTCTACAAAGTTATTCAAGCCGAATATCAGGCAGCCTTGATGGCGGCGATGAGCTTATCCTTGGTGGTCATGCCGGTGATGGTGGTCACGGCCTCGCCACCCTTGAAAATGATGAAGGTAGGCAGAGAACGCACACCATAGCGCACAGCGATGGCCTGACCAGCGGGCTGGCCGGCATCCACCTTCACCACCTTGGCCTCAGCGCCCAGGGCGGTGCCCACCTGCTCCACTGCAGGCATCATCATCTTGCAGGTGCCGCACCAGGTGGCCCAGAAATCGACCAGTACGGGTACGGGGGAGTTGAGGACCTCTGCCTCGAACGTGCTCTCAGTTACTTCTTTGAGTGCCATATATGTTGTATTTTTCGTTTTAGTGTTGTAAAAAGCACCGCCTGGTGATAACCACCGGCGGTGCTGGTTCTTGTTCAGAATTTCATGCGGTGGCAGGTGCGTTACATGCAGGCCCGCAGCCGAGCCACCAGATTCTCCTTGGAAGTAGCGCCCACAATGGTATCCACCAGCTCACCACCGCGGAAGAACATCAGGGTGGGAATGGAGCGGATAGCAAAGCGGTTGCAGAGTTCCTGGGTATTATCCTCATCCACATTCACCTTGCAGACCTTGGCCTGCCCGGCAAGTTCCACTGCAATCTGATCCACAATGGGGGAAATCATCTTGCACGGACCACACCAGGGAGCCCAGAAATCCACCAGCACGGGTACGGGGCTCTGGAGAACCTCCGTTTCGAAATCGCTGTCTGTAATCTGTAATGCCATGGTGAGGGGTGAGACTCAGGAATCTATCCTTCCGTTGAAAAATTACTCTTCTTCTTCGTCGGAAGCTTCTTCCTCGCCGCCGTCGCCCTCATCCTCAGAATCAGCCTCCTCCTCGGTGGCTTCTTCATCAGCGGAGGCATCATCGGAGGCATCATCAGACGGCCAGCCGAAGGTCGGCTCAGACACACGGCCGAAGGTCGTATCAATGGCATACTGCTGGTAGCAGAGGTAAAGCACAGCCAGAAGGGCAATCACCGTAACCACAAGCACCGTGGGATGCGTGGGCTTGGGCTCATCTTCCTCAATAATCTCGGCAGCCTTCTTCTTGGAAGTAGCGGAGGGCTTGGCAGCACCGGCCTTGGCACCAGCCTTTACACCAGGTCTTGCAGGCTTGGCGGGCTTGGAAACAGGAGCCGTGGCCGTAGGTGCGGCAGGCGCAGCTTCTGCAGCAGGCTGGGCAGGAGCCGAAGCGGGCAGCGGAGCAGTAGCAACCGGAGCGGCAGGCTTGGCAGGGGCTGCGGGTGCAGCAGGCTTAGGAGCAATGGGTGTGGTGGGGGGTGCTGCGGGTCTGGGGGCTGCGGGTGCAACAGGTGCTGCGGGGGCTCCAGGAGCAGCGGGACGAGCAGGAGCCTGCAGAGGCATGGTCGGAGTCATGCGCGGAGCAACAGGTGCCACCGGGCGGGCAGGAGCTGCGGGAGCCAGCGGAACAGTAGAAGCGGCACGGGGCGCAGTGGGAGGAACAGGAGCACCAGGAGCAGCGGGACGGGGAGGCACGGGAGCAGTAGGTGCCGCGGGAGCCACCGGACGCGGGGGCATGGGAGCTGCAGGCGCGGCGGGAGCCACCGGACGCGGGGGCACAGGAGCAGTGGGTGCTGCAGGTGCCACCGGACGGGGAGCGGTGGGAGGAACCGGGCGCGGAGGAGTCGGAGGAAGAGGAGGAGTGCTCATAACGTCAGTAAAGTCTGGTGCCGCCATAGCGGATTTCTTTTTATATTGCATTTTTTTCACGCTTTTGCAAGCGGAAAACACCTGCGTACGATATTTTTTTAATTTTTAGTGAAAAAGCATGGTCATTATCGAGCCTGATTAACCAGGGAGCGATACAGCGCGGGGCGGCCCCCCGGCTGGGCAGGCAGCTGCCAACTATCATCCGGCTGGGGGCAGATCAGGCGCAGCATATGCACATCCTGCTCTGCAGTGAGGAGCTGCTGGGGGAGCTCCGGCTTGATACCGCCATGCTCGTTCCAAGGCTGAGCCCCCGAACGCCAGATAACTTTAAAATGAATTCTGGAGACACTGTTCATTTTCAGGGCATAATCCATGAGCGATAAAGCCCGGGCATGATTTCCCTGCTGCATTTCATGGCGTCCCCACATGAGCAGGTTATAGGCATAGTAGGCAGGCCAGTTATTCAGCATCGAAGCGGGCATCGACTCGCCTGCATAGCTCTCGCGCATCAGCTGCTCAGCCTCAGCGTGCTTATGCTGTGCCACCAGCACATCCACCAGCATGGACACGGTAAACAACTGACGCGGATTCGCCTTCAGCGCGGTCTTGAGCAGTTGCTCCCGCTCAGCCAGGTCCGGTGCATACGGCGGCAGCATGAAATAGGTATCCGCCAGAGCCGGGCTGGGGTACAGCGGCATCAGCCGGGCAATCAGATTTCGCCTCGCATCGCCACGGAAATCCACGCCGGGTTTGCACAATTCGTTATATTCCCACTGAGCCTTCCATGGCTGCCAGAGGCGATGGGCCATTCGGGCAGAAACCATGCCGAGGCCACAGGCAAGCCCGATAATCAGCACACACCCCGGCCATTTCTGCACCACAACCCGCACCACGGGTGCATGGCCGGCAGCCCAGCTTCTACGGCTCAGCAAGGCAGATGCCTGGTGCGGGAACGGAGACGCCAGCACACCGGCAGCAAAAGCCGTAAAGGTCACCAGCGCAAAAGAATGCCACGGAAAATCCACCAGTGCGTAAACCGACAAACTAATCAGCACCAGGCTGCACGCCATGACAAGCACCTTGCGACGCTGCTCCACAAGCGCCTCCCCCAGGCAGAGCAGCCCCCTCACCGCATGCGCAAGCACCACGGCCAGCACAAACGCCACCCCCACAGGGCCGTAATCCACCCACGCCTGCAGGTACTCATTGTGAGCGTAATTCGGCAGCTGCCACTCATTATAGTACGGCACAATTTCCCACTGGGTGGCATTTGCCCCGTGACCCATAGCCGGGACAGATGGCAGAACTTCACAGATGGCAGACCAGATAAGGTAACGTAAGTGCGAATCCACTCCTGTAACCAGAGAAGCCAACTCCCCACCGAAGAAGAAATCATAGACTGCAAGACCAGCAGCCAACAGCAACGCCAGGCCCACCACAAAATGAACCGTGCCCAGCTTTCTGTCAGCCCAGATACGACACAGCACATACTGCAGCCACCCTGCTACCAGCATGCATGGAACTACCAGACACACCGCCCGGGTGCCGCACATGAACGACACTCCCAACGACGCCACAGCCAGGAGAATGAATACCCACCGCAGCAGGCCTCGCTGCATCCAGATACCCCAGATGCCGACCAATGCCCCACCCACGCACATGAACACACCGGCAAAGTTCTTATACACAAACAAGGTGGTGGGCAGAGAGTTCGCCCCGGCAAAAGTCTGCGGCGCACGCCCGGTCCATTCCAGGCAGAACCAGGGCTGCCGCACCACGGCAAAGGCAAGCATGTTCAGCAGCAAGGCACCACCCAGCACGCAGAACAAGGGCGTGTACCCACGGCTCTGCGCTGCATACACACCGGCCACATAGTAAACAAAGCCCCCCAGTATCAGCACCGTTTCGCACCAGGAATCAACCACAGCATAGCTGAACATGCTGCGCAGCAGAAAATACCCGCCAACCAACAGTGAAAACCAGCCCAGCCAACTCATGCTCACCACACGCTGCCCCACCAGAAGCCCCCCGAGCACCAGCAGCAACACAACAACCAGCACCACACACACCGGGAAAGAACTGAAGGCATGTGCATCCACACCACTCATTGAAAACACCCACAGCAGGGCTAGCAACACCCCGGCCAGGCGCCCGGGAACACGCTCCGTCAGACGCATTGTTTTTTTCTCATCTGCCATGGGCGGCATCATACCAGATACACCCCCTGCCCCGCAAGCACGCATGCAAAAAAACTTGACAGTCTACCGAAAGTATGCCAGAGTTCACGCGAAAATATGAAACTGCTTTTAGCCCTCACTGACCAAAGCTTCACGGCCACAAAATCTGTGGGTATCTTCAATGTATCCATGGGGCTGGCACGGGGGCTGATGCAGGCGCCGGGAGTTTCGGAGCTGCACCTGCTGGGGAATGACGAATGCGCTTCCCATTTCACCAACTTACCGCCGCATGTGCACCTGCACCTGGCAGATAAGCCCGTACCCCGCAAATTCGGCCGCGTGTGGTGGGACCAGGCAGGCGTGTGCGCCGCCATACGCCGCATCAAGCCGGACTGGGCTATTCTCCCCAAGGGATTCCCGCCCTTTTTCCCCATGCTGGGCAAAACAAAGCTGGCATGCTACCTGCACGATGTGAACTGGGAATACTATGAGCAGCACCAGGGAGAGGGCGATTCCCCCTTCCCGAAGCACGAGCTCATTTACTTCCGCATGCTGGGGCTCCGCTCTCTGCAGGTTTCCGACCTGGTGCTCACCTCCACCCAGTTCAACAAGAGCCGCTATGAGCACTACTGCCCCGGCTGCCGCACCGCGGTGGTGGGCATCGGGTTCGACGACGAACCGCGCGCCTACCAGCCAGCAGGCGGACGAGACTTGCTGTTCTATGCCTCGCCCTTCCCGCACAAGCTCACCCAGCTGGGCATACGCCGTGTGGAAAGCTGGCTGCAGCAGCGCAGCGATGCCGCCGGCATCCGCATTCACCTGATTGGCAGGCTCCCGCAGAACTGCCCCCTGCCCGGTGCACACTGGGTGCAGCATGGCAGGCTTCCGCTGGAGGAACTGCAACGCATCATGCAGCAGGAATCCCGCTGCGCCATCTATTTCTCTGACTACGAAGGCTTCGGCATGCCCCCCGTGGAGTGCCTGCGCGCCGGTGTTCCCTGCATTGCCAGTGCCCTGCCTCCCATTTGCGAAAACATACCTTCCCGCTTTACCTTCAACAACGCGGATGAGGCAGATTTCATCCGCACCCTGAATACCGCCTATGATGCGCCGGATATGGCAGACCTGCCCCAGTTCCCCAACTGGCAGGAGGTAGCCCGCCGATGCGTTACTGCCATGCAGCAGGCATAAGCGCCACCAGAATACGGAGCACTCATTCATGGAGGGGGATAGATCCCCCCTGAGTCTCTTCGCTCAAAAAAATACGAGGAAGGACAAGCCCTGCAGCTTGTCCTTCCTCTGAAATCTTTCCCGAACAGTGGGATTTAGGCCTCAACAGCGGGGGTCACGGCAGCAGCCGGAATCTCCTCCTTGTTGGTGAAGTGCCACTTCACCTTGTTGCGCTTGCTGGCGGAACGAGCCTTGCGGCGCTTCTCATCCATGGGGCTCTCAAAAGCGCGACGACGGCGCATCTCCTCGAGGATACCCTCGGTGTCGAGCTTGGTCTTAAGGCGCTTCAGAGCGCGATCGATCGGTTCTCCTTTACGTACAGATACGGAACGCATGATTTTTCTTTCGTTGTTGATATATTGTCCGGGAACGGGCAGGCAAGATACAGCAAATGGACGTTAGTGTCAAGTTTTTTGTCGCAGTTTTTGTAAAATTTGCTGACAAAATCGTTACAAGGGCGAACAAATCGGGACTTGCCAAGGAGCGCGCGAGCGTGTACAATGCGCGCGTGACTGCGCCCCACCATCCGCCCATGTGCGATTTTGTCGACCGTCCGTTCATCCTGTTCTGGGAAGTAACGCGCGCCTGCGCACTGGCCTGCAGGCACTGCCGGGCCATAGCCCAGCCGCAGAGCCACCCGCAGGAATTGAACCATGAGGAAGCCATGGCCCTGGTGGATAAGATTGCCGAACTGAATCCGCCCATGCTGGTGCTGACCGGTGGCGACCCCATGATGCGCAGAGATATATTCGACATCATCGAACGCGCCGCGGCCAAGGGGCTGCGCGTGGCGCTGAGCCCCGCCGCCACCAACCGGCTGATTCATACCGATTTTCACAGGCTCCGCCAGGCAGGCGTGGTCAGCATGAGTCTGAGTCTGGATGGCGCCACCCAGGAGACGCACGATGCCTTCCGCCGCGTGCCGCACACCTTCGAGCGCACCCTGCAGGCCGCCCGCATGGCAAAGGAAGCAGGCATCCAGCTGCAAATCAACACCACCATCTCCCGCACCACCCTGCCCGAGCTGGAGGGTTTTGTGGAGCTGCTCAAGCAGATTGAGCCGGATGTATGGAGCGTATTCCTGCTGGTGCCCACCGGCCGCGCCACAATGGAGGAGCTTCCCACCGCCGATGAACTGGAGACCTTGTGGCAACGGCTCCTGGAGCTGCGCGCCGAGCTCCCCTTCGCCATCAAGACCACAGAGGGGCACCACTACCGCCGCGCCATGATGCAGGCCGCCCGCACCAGCGGCGCCCCTGCCCCGCGCCACATGGTACCCACCCGCGATGGCAAGGGCGTGGCCTTCATCTCCCACGTGGGTGAAATTCAGCCCAGCGGTTTCCTGCCCATCACCGCCGGCAATGTGCGCACCGATGACCTGGCCACCATTTACCGCGAGCACCCGCTCTTTGTGCAGCTGCGCAATGATGATGCGCTGGGCGGCAAGTGCGGCAAATGCGAATACCGCAAACTCTGCGGCGGCTCCCGCGCACGCGCCTATGGCAGCAATGGCGACATGATGTCCGCCGAACCTCTTTGTAACTATATTCCTGCCGCCCTGCGCGGCGTTTCTCCACAGCCATGATCAACATCACCAAACTCTGGACGGGTGCAGCCCAACCCGCCGACCACATCCGCTACGGTCTGGGCCACGGCAGCAATATGCCCAACAGCAGCACCGCTGCCTGCATGCCTGCCTCCTCGCGCGTGCGCAAACCCATCGTGGTATGGAACATCACCCGCACCTGCAACCTGCGTTGCGTGCATTGCTATGCCGATTCACACGCTGAGCGCTACGCCGGCGAGCTGAGCTGGGAGCAGTGCTGCGCCGTGATTGATGACCTGGCAGACTACAAGGTGAACGCCCTGCTGCTTTCCGGCGGCGAACCGCTGCTGCACCCGCAGCTGCCCCAGATTCTGCAGCGCGCCACAGAAAAAGGACTCAAGGTAACCATCTCCACCAACGGCACCCGAATCACCCCGGAATACGCCCGCATGTTCAAGGACCTGGGCGTAGCCTATGTGGGCATCTCGCTGGACGGCATCGGCGCGGTGCACGACCAGTTCCGCGGCGTGAAGGGCGCGTTCGACGGCGCCATCCGCGGGTTCAAACTCTGCGAGGAAGTGGGCCAGAAAACCGGCCTGCGCCTCACCCTCACCCGCAACAACGTGCAAAGCATGGAGCAGATTCTCAACTTCATCGAGCAGGAGGGAATTCAGCGCGTATGCTTCTACCACCTGGTACCCACCGGCCGCGGCGTAGATGTAGCCAGCCTGAAACCGGAGGAAGCCCGCTCTGCCATTGATATGCTTATCGCCCGGGCAGAAGCCTGGCACGCCGCCGGGCAGACCCGCGAGCTGCTCACCGTGACCCAGCCTGCAGACGGCGTGTACCTGCTGCTGCGCCAGCTGCGCGAGGGGCACCCCCTGGCCAAGGAAACCCTGCGCCTGCTCACCTGGAACGGCGGCGGCGCCAACAGCTCCGGCCGCGGTATCGCCAATATCGACACCCAGGGCAATATCCACCCCGACCAGTTCTGGCAGGGAGTCACGCTCGGTAACGTGAAAACCCAGAAGTTCTCCGATGTATGGGAAGCCGCTCAGGAACCCAGCGCCGCCGTGCTCCAGGAACTGCGCGGCAGCGATGACCCGCTGGAACGCCAGAAAAGGCTGAGCGGCCGCTGCGCCACCTGCAAGCACTTTGCCCTTTGCGGCGGTGGTTTCCGCACCCGCGCTGCCTTTGCAAACGGCCACTGGTACGGCTCTGACTCCGGCTGCTACCTCACCGATGAGGAAACCCAGACTGACATTTCAGAACTTTTAGGCTGATTTTTCCCAATCTCAGAGCAAAACCTCATTTTTTGCTTGCAGGGAATGAAATGATATGGTATTTCTGATTGCGTCATGAAGCGCTTACTCCTTTCTACAATTCTCCTGGCTCTTGCCGGCACCACATACGCCGACATTCAGGCTCCTCCCGCCTCTGAGTACACGGCCACCCGCAAGCTGGGCCGTGCCATCGGCAATATCCTTTTCGCCGTTGAGGAAATCCCCACCACCATGATTCGCTGGAACAGCGCAGAGGGCAACAACGCCGCTTTCTCCGTGGGCGTTGTTGATGGCGTGGGTCGCACCCTTTCCCGCGTGGGCTATGGTTTCTATGAGCTCGTAACCTTCTGGGCCCCCACCTACAAGTGCACCTACAAGCCCTGTTACCAGGATTCCTGCGGCCGCAGCGGCAGCAAGGAGTACAATGTATGGGGTGGCTTCTCTGAATTCCCCGAGGAACTCGGCTTCCAGAGCAAGTACAACTACGTTCGCACCTCTCTCGATTAATCGCGAATAAAATCTTTACACATTAAAATCCCCGGTTGGCTCACCGACCGGGGATTTTCTTTCGGCTAAAAACTTCGTACTGATTTTAATTCTAATTAATCATTGAATGCGGCCGATTACATGCCACCGCGGCTCAGAATCTGCGTAAGCTCGAACTGGAAGGCCTGCAGTTCCTCCGGAGTGGGCTGCCCCTCCAGAGAATTCCAGGAGAAGCGACCCAGCTGGTCAATCTGCCAGCCACCCTTGGTACCGGAAGAGAACTGCACCTTACCGGAAATCAACGTACCAGGCAGCATCAGCTCATCCAGCGTCACCACCGGCTTACCCACCTGCCCCGCAGGTGCCGGTGCAGGCACGGCCTCTACCGGCTCAACCGCAGGCTGAGCAGCAGGTTCTGCAGGCTCCGGAGCAGGCGCAACGCTGGGCACGGCAATCTCTATACCATAATCCAGCAGAAGAAAGCGCACATCCATATAGGTCATATGCACACCACACTCGGCGGCCAGGTTCTTCTGAATACCATTCAAATCCACACCGGCGGCGGCCCATGCGCGCACCATATCCAACTGCTCTGCGGTTACCTTGTTCATACGACGTATTCTAAAGCCAGGCTGGTGCACTTGCAAGCAACAATCATGCCCTATCTCCCTATTTTATGTGGCAGCCTCGCCAGAACTGTTCCGCTTCCCGCAGCAAAACCGGCACCATATAACGGCAACGTAGTAACCCAAGATCGCGATACCCCATCTCCAACTGCAATGCCGGCAAATTTCGAAAATAAGCAGCATGATAACTCGCAAATGTATGTCGGCATACATCCGGCACCCAATGTTCAAACCCGGCAGCCCGCCGCAAAGCACGCCATTTCTGTTCCCAATTGCGTGGAATTGTACATTCCTGCCGCAGCATTGTCTCAGGCAGGCGGAGAGAGACCATGCGACCGCCCCCAGTCTTACTCACCACAGGCCGCACCACAAGCACGCATTCCTGCCATATTACATCACGCTCCGGCTGCAGGCGCTTCACCTCACCAGGCCGTAACCCACTATACAGCATTAAATACAAAGAAAACAACATAGCGCGGTGACCACACTGTGACGCCGTATCCACCAGTTTGCGTGCCGACTCTGAGCTCAGAGGTTCAATCGTTCGCTCTGTCACCGGAGGCACCTCTATGCGGCTCACCGGATTCGCGTCGCACCACTCCTGCCGCATCCCGTACGCAAAGATACTATGCAAAATGGCGCGTGCTTTGCGGTAGCTGTGCACACTTTGCCCAAACGCATTGTGGAGAAGAGCCCGGCACTCCTTCGTAGTCATGGCGCGCAGGGGGCGCGCTCCAATCCCCGGCACCTTCAGCATGCGCCGAACATAATGCCGCAAATCCCGTACCGTACTCGCCCGCCGCCCCTGCCGCGCCTCGACACTAGCCCAGGCAGCACGCTCAAAACTCTCCGTTGACTCCTCTGCAGCCACCGCTGCCACCCCAAGTTCCACCACCCGTTTCACCAGTTTGATAGTCTCACTGCGCCCCCGTCCATCGGCCCCAAGTCGCTCTACTGCATCCAGCACCAGACGTTTCGCATCTTCCCCACTCAGCGGCAATCCATCGTCCCATCTCTTATTTTGTTTCCTTTTCATATCTGCGTCGCTCATTTTCATGCGCATTAGCAATGCTGATTTTCTATCCCCCCCGGCACCTTTATACTCCATTATTTTTATATGATTAAAACTGTGTAACTTATTGTTTATCTAGACGTATAATAAAAATAATAATTATTATTGACACAGCATTGCTAATACTGTAGTATAACCCTTGGGGAAAAGCTCGTTGTTTTTCACGTCTTTCATAATAAACCATCATACACACTTAAATACACGAGTGCTACGGAATTTCTCTATTCAGGCACCCATTCCTACTGCGTCGGGTATCCCCAGTATGAAGGGAGCGTCCAGTACACTGCGGAAGAAGGTACATACGAACCCTGATTTCGCTGATTGATAACTCAACCGCAGGGCAATGGCATCATGGATGCCATTGCCCTGCAACAAGAACTCAGTGAGAAAAACACTCCTTATTGCATTGCCACTAATCTGCTTCAGTTCGGCTGAGGCCTCTGAAAAAGCATTGCTGTCTACCACTGATTCCGGCTTCAGTAAAATTGAAGAACCGGCATCGTCCACAAAACAGGCGGAGCCGGATAAAGAGATTCGTTTCTACATCTCCCGCCACCCGGCCAAGGTAGTTCCGCGCCGTGTATTACCCATAACACCAGATATGCCGGGAGAAGCGGAGATCGTATACCGCGGCGGAGAGTTTGCGCGGAAAGATACATTATTGCTTCGCATCAATCCCGATGATCTGGCATTGGATGAACAGGAACTACATCTGCAACTGGAGAGAAACCTCCTTGCTGCGGAGACTGAAATCCTTCAGCTCACGCGCCAGAAGGAAGAGCTGAATTTTATCACCAAGCTGCCTCCGGAACGCCGCATGTATATAGCACAGCATCTCGGGAACAATGTAGACAAACGCGCCTTGGAACTTATAGAACGCAAAATTGAGACCATACGCCAGAATGCCAGCCTGAGCAACGAACGCCTGCAGAAAGCTTTTGACAAAAAGCGCAAACTGCGTGAGATCACCATGCCTTTTGATGGACGGATTCAATATCACGTAGCTCTACCGGAGGAGGGGCAGAAAGCACTGGTGGGAAGCAACGGCCCGATTGTAACAATCGCCGATGACAGCAGGCTTTACATCATCATCAACATGACCGACCCGGCGCTGGCACGGCTGGATGCCAGCCGACTACATGTGAAGCTGACAATGAGTGGGGGCAATACCCTGCAGGCCCCATGGTCCCACAGCAAGGTACAGAAGGGAGAGCGCGGCGAAACCATGGTGTATTATTTTGCCGTGCCGGATAACATGCGAGAGCAGGCATGGCATCTTGTAGGAGCCAACCTTGTAGCACACCTGCATTACAAGGCGGATTCCGGGGCTATCTATGTGAGCAAGGCAGATCTGGCAAGAGAAGCAGGCGCACAACGCTTCGAAAGCTGGGAAGAACTTCTTGCCGCCCTGCGCCCAGGTTATACCATCGTCTTCAATGGAGAAACGCATCTCTGCCTCATTCCGCAACAAACCGGACAGGGGAGTATAATCCGGAATCCTTGATTACCTACGCCATTGAAATCAACACTGCTCATCACCTTGTATCTGATACGCGATACTCTTCACCGCTGGGTGATGCGTATTTCCAGTCCATTGGCGCGCTTATCAGTGGTGTTATTCCTGAGCTTCTGCGGGCTCATTTTCCTGAGCAGCTACGTTATATCAATAAAGGTATTAAGAGAACGCATCCGGAACAGTGGCGCAGATCTGCTGGTTGCCACTGAATATGTTCGAGGAGATAAAGCGCTGCCAGAGCGAGGGGATTGCATCATTTCCCAACGCCCGGAAGACTATGACTTCTACTATATGAGGGAATCTTTTGCCAGTGCAAGACATAACCAGCAATTTCTCACCATGGTGGAATATCCCGCCGTGATGACGGCTTTGCTGCCTACAGCAACACAGCAGAACGGGCTGTATTTACTTCCCCCACGCGCAGATGATAGTTACCGCGGGCCAGCGGAGGTCGACATAGAGGAACACCGCACAACAGCACAATGTCTCACGGACACAGACGTACCCTTGCTGCGCAAGCTTTACCCGGGCGGAGCCCTTTTTCTGCCCACAGGCAGTCTTCCATTCATCTGGCAGAATGGTTATATAAACAAATATGTTCTTCAGATAAAACAAGCCACAGTTGAACGGGTTGAGGTCTGGGAACACATGTTGAAACAACTCTCCCGGCTGGATAAAACACATATGAACATCCTCTCCAGCACCCCCCTGCTCCGGGAGCTCAAGCAGCTCGAATCCATCCAATACCGGTTTCGCGTGTGTGTCACCATCGGCATTTCCATCATCATCTGTCTGCTGCTCACAAGCGTATCCTCCCTTGAGTTCCGGCAAAGCCAGTATGTCTACGCCCTCATCGGCAGTTTCGGTATCAGCCGCATACTACTCTACCTCTCCTACATTGGCGAAAACATAGTACTTGTGGCAATGGGATTCACCGGTGCCCTGGCTGGCTTGTGGGGGGTACGCCATTACATCACGGAAACACTGTATAAGAGCCCTGGCATTTCCCTGACGCTCTGGGAACTGGAGGATGACATACGCACCTTTCTACTGGCATTCGGCATCTGTGTAATTGTCTCAAGTGTACCGATTCTCTGCGCCATTCTGCGTCCCATAGGCAAAGTACTCAAATAAATGATTCAACACTTACAGCGATGTCTGCTTCTGGTTCCCATATTCATGGGCACCAGTTGTTCCGTAAACGAGTATCTTGATACAGCCCGCGCCGAACTGACCCAGAGCTATAACACACTGCCTGCATACGAAACCCTGCCGAGCCGGACAGTGAGCTGGCAACAGGCATGGGCTATGGTAGAAAAAAACAACCTGGCGCTGAAACAGGCCCGGCAGGCACTGGACGATGCCAGACACAAAGAGAACAATACATTCCGTAACCTTATTCCTCAGGTAAATCTGGGTTATTACTACAGTATGGCGCTCTTTGGTAATAACCAGGAAACGAATTCCCCCAACGGGCGCTTCGACATCAACATCATCTTCAGTATACCGGAGCTCATCAACCTGCCCATTGATTATTACACGGCGGCTCTTGCCACATACAAAGCAGAGCAGAACCTGGAACAAAAGCGCAGGGAACTCATTTCACGCCTCTACCAGTTTTTCCGGGAGGAGGAAATACAGGTGGCTTCCGAACGAACCGATGATGACCTCTGGCAGATTGACGCTCCAACTAATGAGCTCACATCAAAAAAACAACGGGAACTGCAGCAGCGGGAGCGATGGCACAAAATCTGCAGTTTCCTGAACTGCTACGATGCGCGGTGGAAGCTGCATCCCGGTGGCATCCCGAGAGTCAGCCCGGAGGACTACCGGGAGAAGATAAAACGCCCCGGCGATATTTCCGTAACCCTTGCGGCCATGGAAGTGGAGGCATCCAGGCTGCGTAAGCTGGGTGTTGCGCTGGATTACTGGCCCTCTCTGCATGTATCTTTCTACAGCCCCACGCTCTTCAATTTAAGCGGCGGCAACATGGGCGGGTTCATGAACATGGACGATGTACGACTCGATATGAACTCCTACTTCTCGCTGGATACCCGCCTCACCTCATGGAATAAATACCAGGATGCGAAAGTGCAACACGAATTACTGCTGCAGCAGCTCAAACAAAGGATGTACGAGCATCGTGAAAAAATAGCGCTTCTGATGCGCAGCTGGACTGAATTTGGAAACTGGAAGCAAGCCATGGAGGAATACATCCACTTCCGCCGCTCACAAGGCGCTACCGACCCTGAAACAGCCCGCAAGATGCACGCCGAATCCATCTCCATTCGCAAAAGCATTCTGGATCAGGACAGAAAAAACCTTGAGCGTGAATGCGCTCTCATCCAGGAATATGGCTTACCCGAAAAAAAGACTTCTACGATTCCGGAAAAATAAATCTCTGAACACAGCAACTACAAACAAAAGAAAATGAAGAAAAAATCATATAAGCGAGCCTGGTTTGTGCTAGCCTCCGTTGCAGGAATTACTCTCTCCGCCTGTGGCGGTGGTGGCGGCGGCGGTGGAGATACCGCACCTGCACCAGGTAACGAATCCACTAATCAGGATCAGACAACAGAGGAGTACGCGCCGAATGCATTATCAGCCGGCATGACCTTCAGGCTTGAGCATGACGGCAAGGTGCATATGTATAGCGTCACCTCTGACACTGAGTGCGTTGACTCCTCCAACGGGAAGATATACAACATGGAATACACACGCACCGGCGCCAAAGCCGCCACCCTCAGACTTTCCCAACCCGACGAGACCCCTCTTACCTATACTCTGAGCTTCACCCAACCGCTGCAGGGAACCACGCAGCTTGACAATGGTTCCATCATCAGCCACGGAACGATCTCCATAACTGAAAACACCACAAATTCCGGCACACCGGATACCCCGGAGGATTCCGGCAGCGAGGAACCTGCCCCGGGCTACGCACCCGCTACGCTTCCCACGGAGCAATTCCTGGTCATCAAGGATTCCAGCGGGGCTGATATTGCCTTCAAGCTCTTATCCGCCAACAGCGCTATGCTGAACAATGAAACCGGCACTATCAGCTATGAGGTAAATTCTCCCAATTCTGCCACCTTTAAGTTCACCAGTGCATCTGCCACCTACCAATTCTCACTCGAGTTCGCTTCTGATGCATCCGGCATGGCCAGCAACCAGGCAACCGGCACCCAGACAGCCTTCACGATTGGTGAATACACAGCA
>JAFYWX010000055.1 GCA_017546445.1 Akkermansia sp.
ATGAAATTGCCTCTTACGAGGCATCTAAATCCACTTAAAAGTGGTCTAAATTGCTGCGTTTACACCGCAGCAACGACGAGCTGTTCCAGCTCGCTAAAGCCAGCCCCTCTTCATGCGCCAAATGGCGATTTGGCGGGGGCTCAAATCTTTCGGAGCACGGGACTTCAGTCCCGAAAACATAACCGTTGAGAGACTAAAGTCCCTTGCTCCGACAAAAACAGCTGCCCGCCAAACTCCCATTTGGCGCAGAATTCCTTGGGACACATGCGCCTCCCTATCCCCGGGGCTTTGCCCTGGCGGTATGAAAGCGTGGCGTTGCCACGCATGAGGATGACGAGCTGTACCAGCCCGTCATACTACACGCAAATACGTTATTTTTAGCTATGCAGCGCGGCAGAGCTGTGGTAGAATCATGAGCAGAGATGACTACGACTTCCATAACCTGCCGTCCCACCCGCGATACCTTTGTACGATTCGGCATCGTATTGCTGGCGTTTTTCGGGTTCGGTCTTTACTTTTTTTATGATGGTGCGGTAGGCTACCGCAAGGCTAATGAGGTTTATTTCTCCTACCAGGCCTTTGCCCGGCTGGGCAGCAAGGCCAGCGAGAGCTATGCCTGGGAAGCCGACAAAGCATCGAAGCCCCTGATTGCCGCCGAGCAGGTGGAGGGCGAATGGATGGTGGAGGGCAAATACCCCCTGCCCGCAGATTGCGCCGCCGTGCATTCCACCCCGCCCGAGGCAGCAGACCACGCAGCCATGCGCAAGAGCTGGGCCGATTGCTGGACGGCCTACACCGCCCGTATGCATTTCCCGGTAAAGCCGGCAGAACACGCCTTTGACACCGCAGCCATCCGCGAACAGTGGCTGGCCGGCACAGCCTGCATGCTTATCTCCGCCACGATTATCTTCCTCATGCTGCGCACGCACAAGCGGGTGATGGCCCTGGAAGGCGATATGGTGACCGCCGCCGGGCAGCAGTTCCGCATTGGCGATATCAGCCGCCTGGATCTGCGCCAGTGGGGGAAGGGCTACAAGGGCGTTGCCTACGCCACGGTGAACGGACGCAAGATCCGCATGGATGGCATGACCTACGGAGGCTTCGCCCCTGCGGATAATCAGCCTGCCGAGCAGCTGATGCAGGCCCTGCTCGCCCAGTATAAGGGCGAAATCCTGGAATATGAGCAAAAAGACGGCCAGAACAATTAAACCGCTTTTCAGCGGCTTGATTGCTGCGTTTCTGCCGCGCGCCCAGCGCTGCAGCAGAAAACTGCTGCACGCTTTGCTCACCCGGCGTGTGGTGGTAACCCTGCTTCTGCTGGTGGTAGTGGCAGAGCTGGCCATACTGGGTGTGGGCGTGACCCGCAGGCTGGAGCTGGCATACGAGCGCTCGCTGGAGGTATCGCGCGCCCAGCTGGCAGTCATCGAAGCCCGCGAACTGGCTAATCTGGAATCCAGCACACAGGGGGCAGCCGGCATTGCCGCAGGCGCAGCCCCCACTGAAACGCCGGATGAGGATGCACCGCCTCCCCTGCGCGCGCGGGATGTGGACACGATTCTGGCGCAGGAGGGCATGTTTGATTTTGAGGACGAGGAGCCCCAGCAGGCCCCCGAGCCCACCGCTACCCCGGCAGAGGATGCCGCCACCAGCAAGCTGAGCGCCGAGGACCGCGAGGAGGTGACCAGGCTCATCCGCCAGGCGGTGGCTGCCATGACTGCGGGTGATATGCGCCAGTGTGTGCTGTACCTGGAGGAGGGCACCCTGATGGCCCCGGAGCACCCCGCCCTGCTCTACTATTACGGCATGGCATACGACAAGCTGCAGAATCCCCGGAAGGCGCGGGATTATTACACAAAGTTATTCCAGATGCGCGACCGCGGCGGCAGCTATTTCAAGCGCGCCGCCCAGCGCCTTACATACGGGTTTGACCAGACCTCTGCCCTGCGCGGCAAGCTGGCATTCGGCCCGCACCAGATAAACCACCAGTACAGCCTGGAAACCGGTGAGCAGGTGGACATGCTGCTGCCGGTGCTGCTGGCCCCCGGCGAGGAGGTGCGCCCAGATGATATCTATATCACCCTCCAGTTCTTTGACCTGGTAAGCGGCCGCCGTATCGAGTTCTCCCGCATGGCTACGCCCCAGCTCACCTGGCAGAATGAAAAGCCCACCTGGAGTGACTGTGAGGAAAACCTGGTGGTTTCCTACCATATGCCCCCGCTGACGCAGGAGCAGCTCGATGCCTACGGGGATTTGCGTTACTATGGATTCACCGCCAAGCTTTATTACAAAGGCGAGCCGCTGGATTGCATCAGCAGCCCCTCTGCGCTGATTCTGCAGGAGCAGATTCTGAACCGCCGCCAGAGCCGCCAGCATTACACCCCGACCAACAGCCTGCTGCCGGATGACGGCCTGGTGCCCGACTATGAGGAAGCGGTGCCAGTCAGCGATTTTCTACCCGAACTCCCCCTGCCGCAATGACCCCGATTTTCCCAGAACTGCCGCACCCGCTGGGTGTTTATTCACTGACCCGGCTCCTGGAGCTGCGTGAGTATACAGAACTGTATGAAGCCCGGCAAACACACGTGGACCGCGCCGTGGTGCTGGAGGTGCTGCGGCCCGGTGTGCCCCACGTGGCAGAGGTGGCCTTTCTGGCACAGGCCCGCCATCGGGTGGCCACCGCCGGGGTGCCGCATGTGGCCGCGGTATTTGAATCGCTGCGGGCGGAGGGGCTCTGGTTCCTGACCCAGGAGCGGCCGCAGGGCAGCTCCCTGGCCGACCTGGCAGCCAAGGGGGGGGAGCTTTCCGTGCCGGATATCTGCCGGGTCATCTCTGCCGCTGGCAGAATGTATGAAACCTATGCACAGGGCGGGCACCACGCCATGCCCATGGCTTCGTCATCCATTTATGTGGAGGCGGGGGGCGAGGTGCATTTCCTTTCTCCCCTGGTGGAAGGCGGCAGCAACGAACCGAAGCAGCAGATGGAGGCGCTGGCCACCGCGCTCTGGGCGGTATGCCCGCAGGAGAAGGAGCCGGGGCTCGGGCGCACCATCACCCTGCTCCAGTGGCTGCAAGAGGGAATGAATGGCACCTTCCTGAGCTGGACAGAAGCAGCCCAGACAGCCGATACCATCATTGAACAGCTGGAAACCAATGCCCAGCCGGAAAGCGAAAAGACAGCCATGACCCGCATGCGCGAGCGGATAAGCCGCAACCCGGGCATCCAGCGGCTGCGCACCTTCATGAGCCAGTGGGGCGGGCACCTGGCGGCCTCTGTGGCCACCATTGCCGTGCTGAGCAGCATCGGCACCCAGCTGGGCATGAAGGCCCCGGAGCTTTCCTCGGCATGCGATGATTTTGCCATGCACTGCCAGCAGGATAGTGTGTATGAGCAGGTGCTCCTCGCCCCGGTCAGTGTGAAGCAGTATGCAGAGTTCATTCAGGCATTCTACACCCTGCCGGAGGCCAGGCAGCAGGAGCTGCTGCAGGAGATGACTGACTGGGAGCTCACGCTGGAACCCGCAAACTGGGAGGCCCAGCTGAACCACGCGAATCCGCAGGGGCCGGTAACCGGGGTGAGCTACTGGCAGGCCCTGCTGTATGCCCGCCACGCGGGCGGTACCCTGCCCACGGCAGCCCAGTTGCAGATGCTGAGGGCCACCAATGCCCCGGCGGTGGAGCTGGAATGGAGCCGCAGCGCAGAGGAAACGCCCCTGCCCGGCATATACAATGGCACAGCCTACCTGCTGATAGACAAGCAAGGCAAGGTACGCCCCACCGGCAGCCGCACGTGGCAGGATGCCCGCTGCGGGTTCCGCATCACTCTTCCCGAAGAACAGAAATAAAAGCTTATGAAAAACATATACCAGATGATACTCACCCTTGTCTGCATGCTGCTCTGCGGCCAGGCTCTGGGCCAGGTTGAAGTGCGGCTGCAACCGGTGCGCAAGGACTATATTGTGGGTGAAAATGTGGCGCTGCGGCTCACCCTGGTGAACCAGACGGATGCGACCATCTCGCTCACCAACACGCCGGGACGCCCCTGGCTGAACTTCCACCTGACCAAGCGGACGGAGATGAGCTCCGTCCCCCCGATTGCGGCGGGCAAGTTCCCCGAGCTGGTGCTCACCCCGGGCTCCACCCGTTCGTTCGAGCTCAATCTCAAAACGCTCTACAGGCTGAACACGGCAGGTCATTATGCTGCGGTAGCGACGATACGCCTGCCGAACAGCACGAATACCTACAGCTCCAACCGCTGCCTCTTCGCCCTGACGAATGGCGGCAAGGTGCGGGAATTCAATATTCAGGCCCGCGGTGAACGCATTACCCTGAGCCTGCGCATGGCCACGGTGAATGGCAAGGAATGCTTGTTCGGCCAGGCTATCAACAAGGACACCAACCAGGTGATTTCTGCCTGCTACCTGGCTGAATATGTGAATTTCATGCAGCCGCGCGTGCTGCTGGACAGCGCCCAGAATCTGCACATGCTCTGCCAGTCCTCCCCGGAGTTCTTTACCTACTCCGTCATGAACACCCACGGTGAGCGCTCCTCCGCCAAGTTGTACAAGCGCGCCGGCGGCGTGGTGGATCTCATCAGCACCGGCAAAGGCATCATGCCTGTGGGCCTCACGCCCTATGTGGCACCCAAGCCCGGTGAGAAAAAAGTACGAAAAGCCTCTGAACGCCCCTTCTAACGAATTATGTCTACTCCGACCATCGCTATTGTTGGCCGCCCGAATGTGGGCAAGTCTGCCATTTTCAACCGCATGGTGGGCCGCCGCATTGCCATTGTGCATGACCAGCCCGGCGTGACCCGCGACCGCCTCTGCGCCCCGGTGCGCATTACTGATTTTGATGCCCTGGTGGTGGATACCGGCGGTATCGGCAGCACGCTGGATGATGGTTTTGCCGCCCAGGTTACCCAGGAGGCAGATATTGCCATGAACGCCGCGGACTACATCATGTTCGTGTGCGACTGCCGCGACCACCTCACCCCCATTGACCGCACCATCGCTGCCCACCTGCACAAGAGCAAGGTGCCCGTGCTGCTGGTGCTGAACAAGGCCGACACCGAAAAGCAGGAGCTGAACCTGGGTGAGTTTGCCGACCTGGGCTTTGCGGATTATGTGTTCACCTCTGCCGAGCATGGCCGCGGCTTCCCCCGCCTGGCCGATAAGCTGAATGCCATGCTCAAATCCCTGGGTGCCACGCCGAAAAAGGCAGAGGCCGCTGCCGATGCCACCCCGCAAGACGAGCCCGAGCAGGAGGAAGTGACCAAGGATTCCCCCATCAAGGTGGCCATCGTCGGTCGCCCGAATGCCGGCAAATCCTCCCTGGTGAATGCCATTCTGCAGGATAAGCGCACCATCGTCTCCAATGTGGCAGGAACCACGCGCGATGCCATCGACGTGCCCTACACCCGCGAGGAGCAGAACTACGTGCTCATCGACACCGCCGGCATGCGTCCCCGCAGCAAGCGCGATACCTCCGTGGAGGTATTCTCCGCCATGCGCAGCGAGCGCGCCATCCGCCGCGCGGATATCTGTCTGCTGGTCATCGATATGGCCGCCGGTGTCACCCAGCAGGACCGCCGCATCGGCTCCATCATTGCCGAGGAGAAGAAGCCCTGCCTCATCATCGTGAACAAGTTCGACCTCTACTGCCCGGATGCCCCCATGAGCGCCCGCAAGGAGGCCGTGAAGGAGCACATCAAGGAAAACCTGTTCTTCCTGGACTACGCCCCCGTGGCCATTGTCTCCGCCAAGGATTCCTGGGGTATTGATTCCATCTTCAAGAGCATTGCCCGAGTGCAGCAGGAGGCCCTCAACATGCCCACCACGGGTGAGCTGAACCGCCTGCTCCAGCGCGCCATGGAGATGAATCCTCCCGGTCAGCACCGCGTGCTCAAGAAGCGTCTCAAGCTCTTCTATGCCACCACGGCCGTGAATGAGAAGTACACCACCATCCCCGTGCCCACCTACGTGCTGTTTGTGAATGATAAGCGACTGCTGGCCGATAGCTACGCTCAGTACCTGCGCAACACCATCCGCTCCCGCATCAAGGCCGCCGGCGTGCCCATCGTGCTCTCCCCGCGCTCCCGCGTAAGAAATGACTGATTCCTCCGGAGGCGAGTGCTGCGGTACTCGCCCCCGATTCTATTACGCGATATGAAGAAAACACTACTCTATTTTCTACTGTGCTGCCCGCTGCTGGCAGATACCCTCACCGGCACCTGCAAACGCGTGGTGGATGGCGATACCTTCGTGCTGAATGATGACACAACAGTGCAGATATGGGGCATTGATGCACCGGAGCTGAAACAGCCTTATGGAGAGGAGGCCCGCACCTGGCTGCAGAACACCATCGGCCAGAAAGGGGTGAAGCTCAGCATCAAGGTCAAGGGAACGGATTCCTACGGCCGCACCCTCGGCCAGGTATACATTCAGGGCAACCAGAAGCGCCCCTCCAACGTGGGCACACATATGGTCAAGGCCGGCATGGCATGGTTCGACGATTACAATGCCCCCGAAGCAGGTCTGGCGGATGAAATGGAGAAAGCCCGCAAGGCAAAGAAAGGCCTCTGGGCGGACGAAGCCCCGGTGAAGCCCTACCTCTTCCGCAAGGGGGGTAAGCAGCAACCGAAAGCACCTGCTGAGCTTCCGGAGGGCGTAGTATTCTGCCACTTTGTGCAGGATGGCGATACCTTCAAGCTGGCCGATAATAAGACGCGCGTGCGACTCTGGGGCATTGATGCACCGGAGAAGGGCCAGCCCTATGCCGACGAGGCACGAGACCGCCTGAAGGAGCTTTGCGAGAAAAAGGCCGTGCGGCTGGAAATCAAGGATACAGACCAGTACGGGCGAAAAACAGCCATTGTATGGCTGGGCAGCACCAACATCAACCTTCAGCTGGTAAAGGAGGGTCTGGCCTGGCACTATGCCTACTTTGCCCCGGATGCCAAGGATCTGGCTGCTGCCGAAAAAGCCGCCCGCAAGGCCCGCAAGGGGCTCTGGAAGGATAAGAATCCCGTCAATCCTTACGAATTCCGCAAAAACTCCAAATGAAACTGGCTATCATAGGCACAGGAAACATGGGAGGCGCGATTGCACGCGGCCTCATCGCCGCTGGCGCATGGGATGCTGGCAAACTTATCTGCACTGCAAAGACCGTTGCCAGTCTGGAGCGCATTCAAGCCACTCTGCCCGGCGTGCAGACCACCAGGGACAACCGCCAGGCCGCCAGCGAGGCAGACATCATTCTACTGGCGGTCAAGCCCTGGCTCATGGAGAAGGTGATTGAGGAAATACGCCCTGCCCTGAACTTCAGCCGGCACATCATCATATCCGTAGCCGCTGGGATAAGCCTGCAGGAGATGGAGCAGCTCCTTGCAACTCCCACGCCGCCAGCGCTGTTCCGAGCCATGCCGAACACAGCGGTGTCCGTGAGGGATGGCGTAACCTTCATCTGCCAGCAGAATGCCACAGAGGAGCAGACGGCCCTGGTCAACAGCCTTTTTGCCGCGCTGGGGTACACCGTTGTGACCGATGAGCAACACCTCAATGCCGGCACAGCCCTTGCCTCCTGCGGCATCGCCTTTGCCATGCGCTACATGCGCGCCGCCATGGAAGGCGGCGTGGAACTGGGCTTCCGCCCCGAGGAAGCAGCCCGCATCGTGGAGCACACCGTGCATGGTGCCGCCAGTCTCCTGCTGCAGAGCGGCATGCACCCGGAAGTAGCCATCGACCAGGTGACCACGGCCGGCGGCATCACTATCAAAGGGCTCAACGCCATGGAGCGCAGCGGTTTCACCGCCGCCGTCATTGATGGATTAAATGCAAGCCGCTAACGCATATGCCCAGCCTGGTGGCACATGTGTCCCAAAGATTGCTGCGCCAAATTGGAGTTTGTCGGGCTGGAACAGCTCGTCGTTGCTGCCGTTAAACGCAGCAATTTAGACCACTTTCAAGTGGATTTAGATGCCTCGTAAGAGGCAATTTCATCTGCCAAAGGCAGATTTCGATGCAGCTCATCAAGAGCTGCAATGCAGGTGAAATAAGTTCCTGCGGGCCATAGGCCCGC
>JAFYWX010000008.1 GCA_017546445.1 Akkermansia sp.
CGAGGCTTGGGAAGGCCTGTGGGGCTCCATCACCAAGTTCCAGCTCAAGGGCGCTTCCGTGCTCATCCAGGAGATGATTACCAAGGCTACCGAAACCATCATCGGCGTGAACACCGACAAGAACTTCGGCCGCGTCATGGTGTTCGGCACCGGCGGTGTGTACACTGAGGTGATGCGCGACACCACCATGCGCATTCTGCCCACCGATGACTTCTCCGACATGATCAAGGAGACCAAGGTCGGCACCATCCTGAACGGTGTGCGTGGCGAGGCTCCCAAGGCTGTGGGCCCGCTGGCCGACACGCTGGCCAAGGTGCAGAAGCTCGTGCTCGAGATTCCCGAAATCACCGCTATCGACGGTAACCCGGTTCTCGTGACCGCCGACCGCGCCGTGGTGGTGGACTTCAAGATGATTCTCAAGTAATCTTCCTGATTCCGTTTCCCGCAACGCCCGCTTTTCTCTGGAAAAGCGGGCGTTTCTGTTTGATTTTGCTGTAGCTTCATGGTAGATTAGCCTGCACACCCCACAAATTTCCCATGAACGCCCTGATTTTCTTCATCGCCCTGGCCATAGCCGTCGCCCTGCAGTTTCTAGTTATCTATTTCTCCTACCTCCCCGTGTCGCGCCGCCATGCGTCGCAGAAGCAGTTGCTTCATGCCTCCTTCGTGGTTATGGGATACAGCATGATGGCGGGCGTTCTGCTCAAATTAGCAGAACTGCCCAAGAGCATTGGCGTACTCATCACAGCCATACTTATCCACATGATGGGGCGCAGGATACTGAGCCAGAGCAACAAGCAGGCCTGGGTCTCCTGTGGGATTTTCATCGCCATCATTCTCGCCATAGCAGTTGGCTTTATCTGCCTCATGGAAGCCCAAGAAAGCTTCCGCGAGATGATGATGCAAAAGGCGGAGTAAAAGAACGCTGGAAATTGGAGTTTGCCGGGCAGCTGGCTCGCGTCAGCGAGCGGAACTTAATAGAGCCCGTGAAACGGGCGACATAACAATAGCGAGTGGTGCAGCGGCGTCAGCCGCGAAACCACTCGTTTTAGTGTAAAAAGTCATTAGAACCCGTGGAACGGGTGACAGCCTGTCACGGCGTAGGGTGTAAACCCGGAGACGGAAAATCGTGGCTTAAAAATCGTGTCAGAACGAACAAATAGCTACTATGTAGCAACCCTTTCTGTCACCCGTTCCACGGGTTCCTATTCCTTATTTTTTCTTTACGAGGGGTTACGCGCACCATGCTGACGCACGGTGCGCTCCACCGCCTCGCTATTGATAGACCGCCCGTTTCACGGGCTTTTGAATTCCGCTCGCTGACGCGAGCCATCATCCCGCCAAATCGCCTCTATCGAGAGCCAGCATCAATTCTGGCGTCTGCTCTGGATTTTCCTGATGACCAGCAGGGTCACAAAGAGCGAACCAAGCGCCAGGGGGAACACGATGAACCAGTTGTGCACAAAGCCCGCCAGCAGGAAGGCAGCAAAGGACACTGCGGCCACCGTAAGCACATACGGCAGCTGGGTAGACACATGGCTCAGGTGGTCGCACTGAGCACCAGCGCTGGACATGATGGTGGTATCGGAAATCGGGGAGCAGTGGTCACCGGCCACAGCACCGGCAAGACAGGCAGACATGCCGATGAACATAAGCGGGCTGGTGGGGTCGAAGGTGCTCACCACGATGGGAATGAGGATGCCGAAAGTGGCCCAGGAAGTGCCGGTGGAGAAGGCAAGAATGCCCGCCACCACGAAGATGACCGCGGGGAGGAAGTTCACCAGGCCGGCAGCGGAGTGCTCCATGTGGTAGGCGATGAATTCGCGGGCTTCCAGGGCGGAGGTCACGTTCTTGAGCGCCGTGGCCAGGGTCAGGATGAGGATAGCCGGCACCATGGCCACAAAGCCCTCGGGGATGCAGCGCATGGCGGTGCGGAAGCTCATCACGCCACGGATGCGGTAGAAGGCAACCGCCAGCACCAGGGCAATGATGGCACCCCAGGGCAGACCCACCGTGGCATCCGTATCACTCAGCGCCTCGGCAAAGGATTTACCCTCCATGATACCGCCAACATACACCAGGGCAAAGGTCTCCAGGCCGATGAGCATGAGCACCGGCAGTACAAGGTCCAGCAGCGTGCCGCGGCACGAGTGCCGCTCTGCAAGCTCCTGCATAACCTGCTCCGGCACCACGGTATGCACATCGCCATGAGTGATGGCATTGCGCTCATAGCGAACCATGGGACCGTAATCAAGGCGCATCAGAATCAGCATCACCACAAAGCAGAGCGCCAGAAGCGAATAGAAGTTGTACGGAATAGCCTGGATGAAGAGCTCCAGCCCGTTGTAGCCCGTGCCGGCGGAATACTGCGAAACCGCGGCTGCCCAGCTTGAGATGGGAGCAATCATGCACACAGGCGCCGCCGTGGCGTCAATGATGAAGGCCAGCTTGGCGCGGGAAACACGCTTGGCATCCGTCACAGGCCGCATCACGCTGCCCACCGCCAGGCAGTTGAAGTAGTCATCAATGAAAATCAGGACCCCCAGGAAGAAGGTGGCCAGCTGACTTCCAATACGGGATTTAATGTGAGTCTGGGCCCACAGACCGAAGGCATGCGCCGCGCCGGTCTTGTTAATCATGCAGACGAAGGCACCCAGAATCACCAGGAAGATAAACACACCGGTCGTGGCCTTCATGCCCTCGATAAGCCCCTGATTCACCACAAAATCCACCGTATCCAGCGGGGCAAACTGCGTCACAAAGCAGGCACCCAGCACCACACCGGCAAAAAGTGCGGAATACACCTCCTTGAAAATGAGCGCGAGCACAATAGCAAAAATGGCAGGAGCCAAAGACCAGATGGTACCACAGAGCGGAGACTTTGCCACAGCGGCCACAGCCTCTGCCCCCTCAGCAGCAGGCACCTCAGTTGAACCAAAACTCTGCATAGAAAACATTGCCACCACAGCAATCAGCAGAATGAGAATTCTCTTCGTTATGTTTCGCATAGCGATTTTGTCAATAGATAACGCAGAAATTTACCATAAATACCGCATGATTGTCAACCTAATTGCCCGAAGAAAGCGCTGCTCACACATGTATCCCAAAGATTTCACAATTGACTGCATTATCAACACCGTTTTGGAGCCAGCCCCTCTCTTTATGCGCTAGATGGCGATTTGTGGGGCTGAAACACTGCCCGGCGGAAGCCGGGCAATTTAGACCGGTGATAACCGGATTTAGACCGTCACGATAGGGGCGGATTTCATTGCGGGCCTCTGCCCGCAATTTCTCTGCAGGGCATTCTGCCCTGCAATGTAAGTTGTTTAGAGATAGTGCGGGCCTATGGCCCTCAGGAACTTATTTCACTTGCATTGCAGCTCTTGATGAGCTGCATCGAAATCTGCCTTTGGCAGAGGAAATTGCCTCTTACGAGGCATCTAAATCCACTTGAAAGTGGTCTGAATTGCTGCGTTGACACCGCAGCAACGACGAGCTGTTCCAGCTCGCCAAACTCCCATTTAGCGCTACAACCACTGGGACACATGCGCTGCTCACAACGCACTGACATTTTGGCATTGACGCATCAGGGCTCTATGTGGTAGGCTGAATCCGACATGAAACACATTTTCCTTGCCATCGCGTTAATGCTGGGTCTGTGCACCTGGTGTCTTCCCACAGCCCAGGCCCAGAGCAACAAGGCCAAGGCAGCAAAAATCAAGAAGGACAAAAAGAAGCCTAAGCGCAAGAGCATGGCCGGCCTTTCCCCTGTAGCAAAAGCACTTGCCGAAGCCGGCTATTTCACAGAGACAGAGACCCGCCCCAGAGCAAAGGTCTACATTTTCATCTGCTCCGCCTCCTGGTGTGGTCCCTGCCGCGCCCTGATGCCCCAGATTGTGGAGGAATACGAGAAGAACATGAAGAAAGATAAGACGGTATCTCTTGTGCTGCTTTGCAGCGACAGCACCGAGGAGGATGCTCAGAAATACATCGGCCACTATGATACCGACCTTCCCGGCGTGATGCACAAGAAGGTGAAGCTGGAGAATGCACCCGACATTCCGGGTATTCCGTGGTGCTTCTACATGACAGCCAAAGGGGAGCTCATTTCCGCAGGTGCCGGCAACAAGGTGCTGAACTGGAAGGAAGAAGTGAAAAAGAAGCCGGCTAAGAAGTAAGCAGACATTCCCACACGCCTTAACACGCAAGACCGCGACTGAACATCGCGGTCTTTGTCATTATCAGCTTCTCCCCGTCTCCCACGACAGAGATTTCAACCAGTCGCTTTGCTCCAGCTGCGCCGCCTCTGCTGCAGTGAACGGCATGCGGGGGCGCCAGTTGGTGCCGCCCTCCGTTCCCGGCGTATTCAGGCGAACCGGGATATCGAACAATTCCGTCCACATCAACGCGGCGTAGGCAGAATTGCAGCGCAACAGTGCGCGGATGAGGGCATCCTTGATTCCGGCATGCCAGTGCACCATGCATTCCCGGTGGTGCAGCCCGGCGAAATCGCAGAGCCAGCAGAGCACACGGGCGCAATCACGCCCTTTCTGGCTGGCAGCGCGACATTCCTCCGGAGAGAGGGAGGGCGTAAGCTGCGCGGCATATGCATCCTGCACCGCATCTATCCAGGCATCCCAATCGGTACACAGCGGCGGAAAATCGTGCGTGGCATAGGTAGCAAAGGAACAGGGGTTATATGTTTCGCCGCGCACAATCTGCTGCTGCGCATCAATCTCCCAGTGCGGAATCTTGAAGCCGGCGATGCGGAGATAGGATAAATCCGGGCGCACGTAATCCGGCACACAGCCCAGGTCCTCGCCCACCACGCGGACACCGGGAGCAGCCTTCAGCAGCTGGCGCAGCAGGTAATCGCCCTGCGCCAGGTTGGCGCGGCGGTTTTCCTCTGTATCATCCCCGCGCGGGCGGAACCCCGGGCGGCGCCCCCCACAACGGGCGGCTGCCTCATCCGGCGTGAGCGGGAGGAACTCCGGATTGCGCTCCGGCATCCAGGGGAAGGCATAGATGCGGTAAAAGCCCAGCACATGATCAATGCGATACATGGAGAACACCTCTGCCAGCTTGCGGATGCGGCGGTGCCACCAGGCAAAATCATCATGAGCCATCACATCCCACCGGTAAAGCGGGATACCCCAGTTCTGCCCCCATTTGCCCGTGAAAGGGTCCTCGGCAAAATTACCCTCTGCCGGGGCGCCACCACTCCAGTCCATATCGAAGAGATATCGCTCAAAGAACACGTCCGCACTGGCCACCGAGACTCCGATGGGCACATCACCCATCAGCAACACGCCCCTGGAATCTGCATGAGCGCGCACACGAGCCCACTCGCGCGCGCAAAGCCACTGCAGCCATTGCTGGTGGCGCTTCTGCTCGCGCGATTCGGGACAATCATGAACAATGCGTCGCACCACATCCGTATTCTGCTCCGGCCACAGCCACCAGGCTATGGTGCCGAAACCGAAACTCGCCACCAGGAAGGTGGTGAAATCCTCCAGCCAGCTCCCCTGCTCCCGCACCCAGGAGTCAAATTCCTCTCGCAGCACGGCATACTCTTCCCCGCTGCAGAACCGCCCCCAGGCCTCCTGAAGCCAATACCGCTTATACGCACGCACGCGAGCGTAGTCCACCAGATCCCGGCCACCAGGAAGCTGCAGGGGAGGCAAATCCTCCTGATACGGCGGACGCTCCTCCGGCATACCCGGCACACGCTCAAGCGACAAATAGAGCGGTTCCAACGCCACGGAGCTGATAGCGGAATAGGGCGATGGCGCGTCATCCTCTCCCAGGGCATTCACCGGGAGCAATTGAAGGAAACCGACGCCATGCGCTGCCGCCCAGTCAATCCATTCCTCCAGCGCAGCTAAATCACCAATGCCGGCATCGTCCTCGCGGCGCAGCGAAAAAAGCGGCATCAGCACACCGGTTTTGCGTTCCATCACCATAGTGTGCCATCCTAGCATAGTTCACACCCGCCACGCAACCAGAAAACTTAACTACTCGCCCATAATTCACCGGCCAGTGATTTTTCTTCGGCATATTGGCTCCCAATAGAAAAATTTACTTGAATTTTTCCTTCGCATGTGGTAGTAGCAAAAAATCACATTTACTGCATCCTCTCCGCAGAACCAGACTTACGCAACCATCTTATCAATTTATGGCCACATCAAAGAAAGAATCCAAGGAACCGAAGGCAGAAAAGAAGAGCGCTGCCAAGAAGGAGACCACAACAGTTGTCAAGAAAACCGCCGTCCGTGAAACCCTGACCGCGGAGGAGAAAGCCCGCGTGAAGAAGCTCAAAGAGACCCTTGCACTGCTTAAGACAGACCCCGAATGGCCGACTTTCCTGCAGGAACAGAAGCAGGCGCTGCTGAATCTGCGCGATGAACTGCTGCCCAACATGCAGAACGTAACACGCGACCACCTGCGTAGTGGCGCTTCCAATGTTTCCTCCTCCTCCGGCCAGCACATAGGCGATGCCGGCAGCGAAGCCGAAGTGCGCGATCTCACCATCCGCCTGCTCGACAAGGACCGTGAGCAACTCTTTGAAATTGATGCTGCTCTGGAACGTATCCGCCGCGGCACATACGGTATCTGCGAAATCTCCCTGGACCCCATCCCCAAGAAGCGTCTCCAGGTGCGCCCGTTCTGCCGTCTCACCGTGAAATGCCAGGAGGAATACGAGAAAAAATACGGCTCCTACGCCAGCTTCAAGGCCAAGAAACAGGACCATGTCGGGTATGCTGACCTACAAAATGACATGGAAAATGCGATTTCTCTTGACGATAGCGAAGAATAGCGTATAATGTGCGCCCGCAAGTCAACAATTCGCAATTATGCCTAGAGATATTATCATTCTGGAATGCACGGAGGCTAAGGCCGAGGGTAAGACCCCTTCCCGTTACGTGACCACCCGCAACAAGAAGAGCCAGCGTACGCCCGGCCGTCTGGAGAAGGTTAAGTTCAACCCCTACCTGAAGCGCCGCACTCTTCACCGCGAGATGCGCTAAACCTCCTAAGCACTCTATACGATTATGATGACCGAATTCAAGAGCGTAGAACGCCGTATCCGTTTCCGCACCTGCAACAAGACCATGCCCCGTCGCCGTATCGACATTCCGGCCGGTGCTGTGGACATGTGCAACCCGGAATTCCTTTCCAAGTTCACTTCTGAGACCGGCAAGATTCTTCCCCGCCGCGTGACTGGTGTTTCCGCCAAGATGCACCGCAAGATTACGCGCGAGATTCGCCGCGCTCGTGCCGTGAACCTGCTCCCCTGATGCAAGAGGAGTTCTCGACGGCAGATTGTCGTTGATTACTAGGGGGCTTGTATGCTTCGGCCTGCAAGCCCCCTCGGTCTTTTTCCTGAAACCCGGCATCTTTCCTTGCAAGCATGCAGAACCTGAAGGACACCCAGAACGAACTTGACACCCGCCAGATTTCCATTGACCGCGTGGGTGTGAGAGGCGTGCGTTTCCCCATCATTGTCAGCGACAAGGAACAGCGCACCCAGTCGACTGTGGCCACGGTTGCCCTCATGGTGGATTTGCCGGAGAAATACAAGGGCACTCACATGAGCCGCTTTGTGGAGGCCCTTCATGAACACAAGCGCTATCTCGATGTGCGCACCGCTGTGCGCCTGCCGGATAAATTGCTGAGCAAGCTGCACGCCCAGCGCGCCCACGTAGAAATCGAGTTCCCCTTCTTCCGCCTTAAAAAGGCGCCGGTTTCCGGCATGGAGGGCATGATGGACTACGATGTGCGCTTTGAAATTGATGCAGAGGAAGGCAAGCCCTCGCAGTTCACCCTTACCATCAAGGTACCTGTCACCACGCTTTGCCCCTGCTCCAAAGCCATGAGCAGCCATGGCGCCCACAACCAGCGCGGCATTGTCACCTACTCCGTACGTTTCTCCGGCAAGGCTGTGTGGATTGAGGACCTCATCGATTTGATTGAAGGCTGCGCCAGCTGCCAGGTATACAGCATCCTGAAGCGTCCGGATGAAAAATACGTGACGGACAAGGCTTACGAGAATCCGGTTTTTGTGGAGGATCTGGTGCGCAATGTGGCAGTAGCTACAGAGCATTACAATGCATTCAGCTGGTATAAGGTGGAGGCCGAGAACTTTGAATCCATCCACAACCACAGCGCCTACGCCATGGTAGAGCGCACACTGGGGTAAGCCCTACCCATACTGCTATGAAAAAGGTTCTGCCTTTGGCCGCTGCGCTGTTGCTGGCATGCTGCCAGCAGACGCCTTATCCCGGAAATCCGGAATACAAGGAATACACGAAGAGCGACCTGGCGTTTCTGCAATTAGGCACCCGGAGCGCCGCCACGGGAGAAGTGCATTGCCGTTTTGAAACGACGCAGGCTGGTGAAGAAGAGACGCAGCGTTACCCCCTTACGGCAGAGGAACTCGTCTTGCTCAAGAATTGTTTATCCAAGGTTACCCCTGCTCCGCGTTCGACCCCCGAAGCCCTGAGCTGCCGTTGGAAAACTGCGAGCATTGAGATTCGACTGCTCACCATCAATGGCCGCACACTGTGCGCCATAAGCCCGAATACCATCTGCAGCTATTCCGATTCACTGAGCCGCGGCAATACACTGCTCTGCCTGCCTGATACGGAAATGGGAGTGCTGAGAGCCCTGCCCACCGTGCAGATGGCAAAGGAAACAGCAGAGGCTGCAAGGCGCTATGTACAGCACTACAGGCTCCGCACTGAAAGAGCTGCAGAGCTCCGCGCCGCAGCCGAACAGGCCGCATCAGCAGAAGTAGAGCTGAAATTGGATGAGCACAAGGAAAGGCTCACCCTGGAAGAGGAAGAATTCCAGCAATTGAAGGACATACTGGCCCAGGCAGAGCCGCTTCCACCCATGACCCGTGCGGCCTGGAATACGCCCGAAAACCATAGCATGCCCCTTCCCCCGCTGGTGGTGCGCAAAGCGCTCCATCTGCTGGATGCTGAGGGCAAAATCATTACCAGCATCCCGCTGGATTATTCCTATTTCGCCGCAAAATCCGATATCGCCACCTTCACCAGAAGCGAGGGTCAAGGTGAAACTGCCGCCTTGCCGGATGAATCATTGACCACATTCCTGCAGCTGCCTGTACACGCCAAGGCTCAGGACAAGGAAGCGGAGCTTCGAGACGCTCAGTTGCGCGATTGACAGTGCGGGCAGGTTCCCTCTGCATCACGACGCAGGAAGCGGAAACCACAGATACGGCACGTTAAATGCGTGCGGGATTTGCGTATACGGCGGAACTTCGCCACCATTTTCACCGGCACATAGATACAAATAGTCAGCAGCAGCCCCAGATACACCAGCAGAGCAAAGAAATCTGACGGAGGCATGGGTGAAAAACTCACGGCTGCACCTCCTCTCCACTATTCTCTGGCTCAACGGGCGCAGGAGCAGTTTCTACGCTCTGACCAGGCGGCTCCGGATACGCCAGCAGTTCCTCAGCATTCAGCACAGAGGAATCAGGCGCGGCATCAAAAATCGGCATAGGAGGAGGAGGAAGAATAGACACAGGTCGCAGCAGCGGCATGGCAGCCGCCGCCATATCCTCCTGGTATTCCGGGTCTGCATGCAAGGGCAGATGCAGAGGAAGCGGGCTGGTACGACGCACCACAAAGTCCGTCAGACGGTCATTCTTGACCCCCACACGTCCCACACCCTTAGGCATTAGCCGCTTGGGCATTTCTACCGGAGCAAACCACAAACCTGCACCAACCGCAACCAAGGCCATCAGAAAGAAAAGCGGCAGACAGCCCGGCATCGGGCGGCTGTGCATGGTATGATACAGGAGGCTGTGTTCCTTATCCTTCATCGCTCAGCTTATTCAATAGCGGGCACGGCAGCATAGCTGCATGTGTAGCCGCGGGAAAGAATCATATCTGTAAGCCGCATCGAAACGCCGGAGGACACAGCCTTATCCAGCACCAGAATAACGGAAACACGAGAAGGATGAGCATCCTTCCATTCATCCAGATATTTCTCAAAACCTTCGTAACCACCGCGCACCAGTTCGGAGCCCACATAAATACGGGGAGAATCACCGGGTGCCACAGAAACAATGTGCGCATAATCGCGGTTGTATGACCCCATTACAAAGTGAGATTCCTGCGACTGGACGGTGTACCCGTAGTGCGGGCCTAAATGATTGGAAAGCAGCACGCAGACGCAGAGAACCAGGAACAGATTCACCGCAGCCACCACCAGAACGGGGAAGCCTCCTTCCTTTAGCGTGGAACGAACGCGGCGCATAAATGGCTTTCTGAATAGTGATTAAGACTTCTGTTCCTCATCCTCCGGGGTCTCCTGCACCTTGCAGCAGGGAGCAACGGGGGCGTCCACGGTGGCTTTCTTTGCCAGAGCCTCATCGCGGGCATCGGCAATGATATGCACGCATTCCAGGCCTGCACGCTCCACATTGTTAATGAGTTTGCGGGCACGAGAGGCCAGATACATGTAGAAAAGATAGGCAGGAATAGCAAGCGCAATACCGGCAGCAGAAAGCAGCAGAGCCTGCTGCAGCGTAGCGGCCACCACCGGAGCAGTGGCAGCACCATCTGTCACGCCCGGCTGCTCATAGAAACTCACCAGGGCCAGCAGAGTACCCAGCACACCGAGCAGCGGCATCACCGTGGCACATACCAGCAGCACGCGCACATTGCGCTCAATGCGGTAAACCTCCACCTCGCTGGCTTCCAGCGCAATCTCGCGCAGCTCCTGACGGCTCAGGCGCGGGCGGCTCAGCACGGCCTCCACCACGCGGGCCATGGGGCCGGGCAGCTGCCGGGCCTCATGCAGACACTCATCATACTGTCCGGAACGCAGCAGCGCAGAAAGGCCGCGCAGGAACTCGCCGGAGTTGATATTGATGCGGTGGAAATAGAACAAACGCTCAGTCAGCACGGCAAGTGCCAGAGTGGCAAAGAAGAGAATGAGCCAGAACATGGGGCCCATGGCAACAATCATTTCACGCATAAGTCTGTTTCAGGTGGTAAGTGGTGGAGGAGTTGTGTGCCCCGGCCCTCTGCAGAGAGCCGGGGCATTGTAAAATCAAGCCTTCGGGGCAATGACCTCTGCGCCGAAATACGGCACAAGTGCCGCGGGGATGCGGACGGAGCCATCCGGCTGCTGGCACTGCTCCAGCAGGGCCACGAAGAGACGCGGCAGAGCCGTACCGGAACCGTTCAGCGTGTAGGGGGTGCGAATCTTGCCCTCAGCATCCTTGTAGCGGAGCTTCATGCGGCGGGCCTGGTAATCCGTGAAGCAGGAGCAGCTGGAAACCTCCAGATACTTGCCCTGACCGGGAGCCCACACTTCGATATCGTAAGTCTTGGCGGAGGAGAAACCTACGTCACCCGTGCAAAGCTCAATGACGCGGTAGTGCAGCCCCAGCTTCTGCAGAATGCACTCGGCGTGGCTGGTCAGCTTCTCCAGCTCAGCGAAACCTTCTTCGGGGCGGCAGATTTCCACCAGCTCCACCTTGTCGAACTGGTGCACACGAATCATACCCTTGTTCTCACGACCGGCGGAACCGGCTTCGCGGCGGAAACAGGGGGTGTAAGCCGTCATCTTGATGGGGAGATCGGAATCCTTGAAAATCTGGTCGCGGCACAGGTTGGTCACGGGCACCTCAGCGGTGGGCACCAGGAACATGCTGTTTTCTTCCAGGCCATACATATCTTCCTCGAACTTGGGCAGCTGGCCAGTGCCGTACATGCACTCGCGCTTCACGATGAAGGGAACGCCCACTTCCTCGTAGCCGTTCTCGCCGGTCTGCGTATCGAGCAGGAAATTGATGAGGGCGCGCTCCAGGCGAGCCCCCAGCCCGCGGTACACAATGAAACCGGAGCCGGAAATGCGGGCGGAATCCTCGAAATTGAGCAAACCCAGGCTGGTACCCAGTTCCACATGGTCCTTGGGCTCAGCAATATCAGGCTTGGAGCCCCACACGCGCAGCTCGGGGTTGGCGGATTCGTCCTCGCCCACGGGAGCACCGTCATGCGGCATGTTGGGGATAGAAAGCAGCAGAGCTTCCTGCTCCTCTGCAGCAGCGGAGGCCACGGCGTCGAGTTCCTTGATACGGTCGCCCACTTCGCCCATGCGCTTCTTCAGCTCCTCGGCCTCCTCGCGGCGGCCTTCCTTCATCATCTGCCCAATCAGCTTGGATGAACTGTTACGCTCCTGAGAAAGAGCCTGCTTTTCCGTCTCGGCGCTGCGGCGCTTCACGTCACACTCAAGCACCTTATCCACAAGCATCCAGTGGTCACCACCACGCAGACGCACTCGTTCCTTCACATATTCGGGATTTTCCCTGACAACACGGATATCTAGCATAACACGCTTATTCTATACCAATGCACCCCAGATTCAAGCCAAAACTGTGCCTTGTGCCGCCAGGCAGGTACTTTTTGTGCTCTTTCAGCCATCTTTCCCACTACGCGCGCATAACTGCCGCAACTGAGACTTGCCAAGGAAAGTCACGCGCGCTATAATGCGCGCCAAGTATGAATGCAACTATTATTGATGCACTGAAGCAGGCCGTGGCTGATGGCAAGCTGCTGGAGTCCTCCCTGGAGAACATTGAGCTGCTGACCGGCGGCACCCAGGACCCGGTGGTTCCCGCCGCCATTGAACAGCTGGTGGAAGCCGGCGAATGGGCCGAAATCAACAACCGTTTCTACAAGACACTGGCCTTCGGTACCGGAGGTCTGCGTGGCCGCACCATCGGCACGGTGGTGACCATCGCTGAGCAGGGCCAGGGTGGTGTGAATGGCCGCCCGGAATTCCCCTGCGTGGGCACGGCCAGCATGAACTATTTCAACGTGGGCCGCGCCATGCGTGGTCTCATCACCTATGTGCGCCGCTTCGTGGAAGCCGAGGGTACCGGCCGCAAGCCGATGATTGTGGTAGGCCACGACACGCGCCACTTCTCCCGCGATTTCGCAGAGTACTGCGCTAAGATTGCCACCGATCTGGGCTGCGACTGCGCCCTGTTCGACGGCCCCTGCTCTACCCCGGAAGTTTCCTTCGCCATCCGCGAGCTGAATGCTGACACCGGCGTGGTGCTTACCGCCTCCCACAACCCGGCTCACGACAACGGCTTCAAGGCCTATTTCAACGACGGCGCCCAGCTTATCGCCCCGCACGACAAGGCTGTGATTGCCGAGGTGAACGCCCTGAACAGCGACACCTACGAACCGCTCCCCGCCGACCAGCAGGGTTCCCTGCGTATTCTGGGTGCCGAGTTCGACGCCATCTACATCGAGAAACTCAAGGGCATCGTGCTGCGTCCGGATGTATTCGCCAAGGCCTCTGCCAAGGTGGTGTACACCAACCTGCACGGCACTGGCGGCCGCTGCATCGTTCCCATCCTGAAGCAGGTGGGTTGCAATGTGAGCACCGTGGCTGAGCAGGACACGCTGGACGGCCGATTCCCCACTGTAGCCAGCCCGAACCCGGAAAACGCCCCGGCTCTGGATATGGCCATCGCCCAGGCAGATGCCGAGCAGGCCGACCTGGTTATCGCCACCGACCCCGACAGCGACCGCATGGGCATCGCCGTGCGCGACACCGCCACAGGCAAGATGCAGCTGCTCACCGGCAACCAGATTGGCTCTCTGCTGGCCTGGTACCGCTGCATGAGCGCCATCGAGCTGGGCATCATCACCCCGGAGAACATTGACCACGCCGTGATGGTGAAGACCTTTGTGACCAGCCCGCTGCAGGATGCCATCGCTTCCTCCTTCGGCATTGCCACGGTGAACGTGCTCACCGGCTTCAAGTACATTGCCGCCAAGCTGGGCAAATACGAGCAGGCTATCCCCGCCGAGCTGCGCCAGAATTACCGCTCCATGACCGAGGCCGAAACCCGCGCCCTGCGCCTGGAGCACAGCAAGTACTTCATCTTCGGCGGCGAGGAAAGCTACGGCTACCTGGCCCAGGATTTCGTGCGCGACAAGGACGCCAACGCCGCAGCCCTCTGCCTGGCTGAGATGAACGCCTACCTCGCCTCCAAGGGCATCGGCCTGCTGGAGTGTCTGAACAATATCTACTCCGAACTCGGTTTCTACAAGGAACTGGGCAAGAGCATCGTGATGGAAGGTGCCGATGGTGCCGCCAAGATTGCAGCCCTGACCAAGAGCTACATCGAGAACCCTCCCGCAGAGATGGACGGCACGGCTGTGGCCGGGCTGCGTGATTTCTCCGCCGGCACCATGGTGGATGCCGAGGGCGACCCCATCCCCGCCGAGAAGATGCTCTTCATCGACCTGGTGGACGGCCGCAGCTTCGCCGTGCGCCCCAGCGGCACGGAGCCCAAGATTAAGTACTACCTCTTTGCCCACGGCGCCGCCGGTGCTGAGCTCATCGCCGCCAAGGCTGAGGTGGAATGCAGCATCAGCAAGCTCTGGGCTGCCGTGGAGGCCGATGCCTACGCCCGCATGGCCTGATAAAAAGCACCACACTTATATATTATTGTCCCCGCAGGTTGCCCTGCGGGGGCTTTATTATTTTCCCAATTCATTAATCACAAATTGGAACTTGACAACAAGCACAACGAAAAGTTAGTATACCGGACGTAAGCTGTTCTCCCTTCATCAAATAAGCATTTCAAGCAATGAATAAATCAAGCGAGGACCAGGATACCAAGATTTGTCCACTCATATCAGGAACGCGAGGATTTCTGATGGGAATATTCATGTTTCTAATCATGCTCTTCCATAGCCATTTCGGGGTATTAGGAAAATGGGGACTTCCTATTTCCGTCTACGGACATTGGGGAGTGGATGCATTCCTGTTCATTTCCGGTTTTGGTTTATTTTACGCACTTCGCAGAAATACACCTCTGCAGATGAGGCAATTCTATAAGCGCAGGCTTATCCGCATTCTGCCAGCGGCCATCATAGCAGGGTGTATACTCTATTGCCTGAACCTGGCAGATATATCCGGGTTGGTCGGACTTAATCTGTGGTACATTCGTACTATTCTGATTCTGTATCTGATTGCCCCTTTTCTCTATAAACTCATTACCCAACTCAACGCTCTTCTTATTCTTCTAGCGGTAGTGGCAGTAAGCGCAGCAGGCCTGCTTGTATTCATTCCTTTGCTGAAAGGTACATCTTTTTTCTGCCAAACCACCATCTGCTGGACTCTCGCAAGACTTCCCGTATTCCTCATGGGGATGTACATAGCTCGTATGAACTTCAGTCTTCGGCAAATAATGAAGCCAGCCTATATACTCTTTTCACTTGTATGCATAGCGGCAGCTTTGTATCTCCACTATCTGCGTTTCATTCATCATTCTCTCAGTACATATCTTCATCTCTTCCCTTACCTTCTGATAGCATTCGGGATGCCGTTGATGATAACCCTGCTTTCCCTCATGATCTCCAGGATTTCTTTCCGGACAGTTAATCACATATGGACCTTCATAGGAGCATGTTCACTGGAAGTATATTTGGTACATGAGGCTATTTTCAAAAAAGCCAGTGAACTGAATATATCCCCTGGCATCCGTTTTATAACGGCATACGGACTGGCTTTTATCTGCGCAGTTCTCCTAAAGTTTATTGCTGACAAATTAACCCCAGGTAAAAGGGCATAATTGTAATGCCGAGCCTTTTGTACGCTGTTGATTGTACTTGCCCGAAGGGAAAAAAACTGCTATCCTCCCACATAACAACATACCATATTTTACCATGAAAGCGCTGAAGGACCGTATTCTCAAAGATGGCAAATGCTTCCCGGGCGGCATTCTCAAGGTGGACAGCTTTATCAACCACCAGATGGATGCCACGCTGATGCGCTCCATGGCGGTAGAATTTGTGCGCCGTTTTGCTTCGGCCCGCATTAATAAGATTATCACCGTGGAGGCCAGCGGCATCGCCCCCGCCATCATGGTGGGCAACCTGCTGGAGCTGCCGGTGGTTTTCGCGAAGAAAAAGAAGCCCAGCACCATGGAGAATATGCTCTGCACCAGCATTCATTCCTTCACCAAGGGGAAAGATTATACCGTATGCGTGAGCGGCGAATATCTGGGCCCGGAGGACCGCGTGCTTTTCATCGATGATTTCCTGGCCAACGGCAACGCCGCCATGGGCATCCTTGATTTAGTGAAGCAAGCCGGTGCCACTCTCGAGGGCATGGGATTCCTCATCGAAAAATCGTTCCAGAACGGTGGCAACGAGCTGCGCCGCATGGGGATTCATGTAGAATCCCTGGCTATCATCGACAGCCTCGACAACTGCACGATTCAGCTGCGCGATTGATGCGACCACGTTAACGAGGCGTGGCAAAGAAATTCAAAATGGCTTTACAGAAACTTCCTGCTTGCCTTCTTGTTATTTTCTGCTAGTATGGCAGGCGAGTGCAACAAGAACAACCCATCCCCACGCCTGATGACAACGAGCTCGAGAAGCTCGCTGCCCGCACCCGGCGTAGTCTCATCATGCGACTGGGCGATTGGAAAGACCAGCGCAGCTGGGATGAATTCTACCGCACTTACTGGCGCCTGATTTATTCTGTGGCCGTCAAAGCCGGGCTCCGCGAAGACGAGGCCTGGGATGTGGTGCAGGAAACGGTGCTCACCATTGCCAAGCAGAGCCTGCGCAATGCCTACGACCCGGAACGCGGTTCATTCAAGATGTGGCTGTGGAATGTAACCCGCTGGCGCATCAATGACCAGTTCCGCCAGCGCGGCAAGGCTCCCCTGCCCGCCACCGCCGGTGAGGATGCCAACCAGCCCGCCCGCGAACCAGTCGAAAATGTTCCCGACACCTCCGGCAACAATTTCACCGAAATCTGGGAACGCGAGTGGCAGGAGAATGTGATGAAGGCAGCGCTGGAGCGCGTGAAGATGCGCGTATCTCCCCGCCAGTTCCAGATTTTTGAATGCAACGTGCTCCAGGGCATGAACGCCACCGATGTGCGCCGACTCCTCGGTGTGAGCATGACCCAGGTCTACCTGGCCAAGCACCGCGTAGGCAGCGTGCTGAAAAAGGAGATAGAATATATACGCGCGCAGGAAAAGTGATTTGAATTACGAGTTACGAAGTACGAGTTACGAAGTAGAAATTCCCTGCCCGTTTCCGGGCAGCTCCTTAAATCTCGCGGACACCGTCCGCGAAATTCTCTCTGCGCCAGCAGAAATTCTCTCGCCCACCAGGGCGAAATTCTCTCTGCGCAGCAGAAATTCTCTCATCCCGACTGGCGGGATGAAATACGCCTGCGGCGGGATGAACGCGGCAGTTTGTGCAGCATGAATGACACAGGCCGTGGGTTTTCGTGCTTGCAACGCTGCAGGAAAAGCGTAGAATAGCCGCATTAGCACGTTTTCATCATGAGCGCACTCGAATTCATCCGCAAAAACTCACTTCTCGTACTCATCGTGGTGGCCGGCGTTGGTCTTGGTCTGCTGATGATGGACTACGGAGATCGTGGCAGCATGTTTGTAAAGGACTACTACATTCAGGTGAACGGCACCGGTTATTCCTATCCAGAAACAGCCGCCCTGGGTGAGAATGGTCAGAGCTATGTGCAGTCCCTGCACAACACAACCAGCTCCAAGATGCGCGATATGTTCGACAAGAACGAAAACGAGGAGCTCGACGACACGGAGATGGCCGCTCTGCAGGCCTGGGCTTCCGAGCACCCGGAGTATGACCGTTTCGTGCAGTTCCTGAGCAGCATTTACCAGAGCTGGAGCTATGGCTTCGCCGATGATGGTGCTGTGAACATTGCCGTGAACCGCGCTGTGATTCAGGAGCAGGCTCAGGAAATGGGCATCTACCCCTCCAAGGAACAGATTGACGCCTACCTGCAGGCCATGCCTGTTTTCAAGAAGGCTGATGGCAGCTTTGACCAGGAGCTCTACCAGCGCATGACCGGTTTCCGCAACGGTGCCGCCAACAACCAGCAGGAAAAAGCTTTCCGCAGCGTGATTGCCGACATGATGGTATGGGAAGCTATCGGTGACCTGATGACCAACGGTCTCCAGATGCAGAACCAGAACGCCAGCGAGCTGGTAGACGTTCAGTACCAGCAACTTCGCGGCAAGACCGCCTGGCTCGCCAAGGACAGGCTGCCCGCCCCCGCCGCTGCTACCGAAGAGGAAATCAAGGCTTTCTGGGAACAGAATAAGGATAATTACAAGAGCGCCGAGCGCCGTATCGTTTCCGTGTACACCCTCAGCCCCGCAGAGGGTTCCAGCCTGGAGGCTCTCATGGCCACAGCTGATACGCTGATGCAGGATCTCTCCCAGGCCAACGGCAAGGGCTTTGATGACAAGCTCGCAGCAGCAGCAGAAAATCCTGAGAATGAACCCTTTACCTACCTGAACAGCGAAAACAAGAGCCATATCATCACGGCACTGGGCACCCGCGATGCAGCCCCCGCCGAACTACTGGTGCAGGTAGAGCACAACGGTACCACCACCACACTGGCTGATATTGCCTTCAACGAAGTGGAGGCTGCTCCCTCCGTGGCAGAATTCGAGGCAGCCCACAATGCCGGCAAGGATGACGAGCTGGCAACCATCCGCCAGGTGCGCGGTTACTTCCCCACTCACGATGGCAAGATTGCCTTCATCCGCGTGGAAGCCATTGAGGAACCGACAGTTCTGACTTATGAGGAAGCCAAGGCCGCCGCCGCTGCCGACCTGCAGACCGAGCGCGTAGCCAACGCCCTGACCGATGCTTCCAACAAACTGTACGAGGAAATGACCAAGGCCTGTGATGAAAACGGCATTGATGCCGCCTTTACCAAGGCCACTGAAGCTGGAGCCATTGTAGAGGATTTCGGTCCGGTCGGCCTGGGCATTTCCCACAAAGGCCTCCCCATGGGGCTTGAGGTTCAGTCACTTGTACTCATCCCGAATGGCAAACTTGCTCCGATGGTATCGCTGAACGGCGGAGCCCGCATCACGGGTGTGACGGGTCGCACGGTGGAAAACAGTGCACAGTACACCGCCATGAAGTCCTTCATGTACATCCCCACCATGAACATGCGTCTGCGTGGTGAAGTATTGCTCGACTGGCTCCATGATGCCTATAACCGCTACAACGTCAAGCTTTCCGAACATATCAAACTGAATAATCAATAAACATAGAACTTACGATTCGTTATGGCCCTGCCTGCACAATCCAAATACATCGTAGGCAATGAGGCCTGCGAACGTTTCAGCTTCTATGGTATGCGAAGCATCCTTGTCGCTTACATGACGGGGATGCTTCTCATGTCTAAAAATGAAGCAACTGAGGTAGTTCACCTCTTTATTGCCTGCACTTACCTGCTTCCGCTGCTGGGAGCCTGGCTTGCGGACCGTTTCCTGGGCCGCTACCGTACGATTATTTCCATTTCACTGCTCTATTGCCTTGGTAACGCAGTTCTCGCCATGGCAGATTTCGCCGGGGACGTCGAAACCCGAAAGTGGATTCTCTTTATCGGCTTGACTATCATAGCCATAGGTGCCGGCGGCATCAAACCGTGTGTGTCCGCTTTCGTGGGTGACCAGGTGCCGGAGGCTGAGAAAAACGGGCCAACCATGACCCGTCTTTACGCAGCATTTTACTGGTCCGTCAACCTCGGTTCCTTCTTCTCCTTCCTGGTCATTCCCTGGGTGCGCCAGAATTGGGGCTACAGCTGGGCTTTTGGTATTCCCGGCATTTTCATGGCGCTCGCCACGCTCATTTTCTGGCTGGGTCGCAAAAAATACAACCATGTTCCCCCCACTCAGCCGGAATTCCTGCACGCGCTTTGCTCCCGTGTATTCCAAGGACCGGCTCGCGCTTGTGAACGCTTTGGTGGTGAAGCAGTTAAACGCGCAACCAACACCGCTATCGGCATTGCTGCCTTTGTGGTGATTGCCCCCATCGTGGTGCTGCTCGGCAACTGGGCACATGATGGCGGTGCCAGAATTGCAGCTCTGAGTGGAGCCAGCGAAACGGCAACCGCCCTCATCGGTGTACTGACACTGATTCTTTACGTCATTGCGCTTCTTCTGGCAGCGCTGAAACTTGCAGCCTCCACCGGCATGAAGGGCTTCCTCGGCGTATTGGGTTGCATGATATTTGAATCCAAAGAGGAAATAAACAAGCGTTTTACCGAAAGCGAAAAGAGAGGCGTGCGTAACCTGGTTCGCGTGCTCATTGTTTTCCTCATGATTATACCCTTCTGGAGTCTCTATGACCAGACCGCCTCCTCCTGGGTACTGCAGGGCAAGATGATGAAGAGCATTGATTTGAGCTGGGGAGGTGTTAAGTTCAGCTTTGGCGCGGAAGAAATGCAGAGCTTTAACCCGTTGCTTATCATGACCTTCGTACCTTTAGTCACCTTATTTGTATACCCACATATCGGCCGCTGGGCCGCCCCGCTCAAGCGCATGGGTCTGGGTATTCTGATGGCCGGTATTGCCTATGGTGCCGTGGCTGCGCTGCAGCAGCGTATTGACACCGGCGCGCAGCTCAGCATCCTCTGGCAGTGCATTCCGTACTTCCTGCTCACGCTTTCTGAGATTCTGGTGAGCACCACTGGTCTGGAATATGCCTACACGGCCGCCGGCAAGAACCTGAAGAGTATCGTTTCCAGTTTCTGGCTGCTTACCAGCACGCTGGGCAACCTGCTCGTGGTATTCCTCACCACCCTGGTGGACGATCCCGCAAGCGTACAGGCCTTTGTGCTGTACGGCTGCATGTCCATCCTGGTGGGTATTGTGTTCATTTTTGTGACCACACGTCAGCGTTTTGCTGCTGAGCCGGAAGAGAGCTAACACAATTTACCCGGTATCCATACACCAAAAAAGCCCGATTGTTGAATCGGGCTTTTCTGCATTCTGTATCAAATGTTTAATTATCGTTATCCGCCTCTTCCTTCAGAAGTTCTTCATACTCCTGAACCGTCTCTTCAATGAAGAGCGTGACGGCGGATGTCATGGTCTGACCGTAGTAGGCGCAGGCCTGCTGGAATTTGGCCACCAGCTCGCTGTCTACGTACAAGCCAAGCATTTTCTTATTCTCTGCTCTCTGTCGGGGTGCCATAATCTTAAACGGTGGGGGTTGTAGGGATACCAAGGATAGTGCCGGGCATAATCTTGTGGCCGGCGAAGAAACTTTCAGCGTTCATCTTGCGGGCGCCGCTGGGCTGCATCGTGGTGATGCGGATAGCGCCGCCACGGCGGCCACCACAGGAAACCAGCATACCATCCGGGCCGGATTCCAGCACCATGCCGGGCACGGCATCAGACGGCTTGCGGATATTGGAGAACACATCCACCGGCGGGAAAATCTTGAGCGTCTTGTCCTGCCCGCTGTGCACAGAGGGATACACCGTGAAAGTACCCGGCCAGGAATGATAGGCGCGGATTTTACGGGCCACCTGCAGGGCCGGCTGTTCCCAGTCAATCTGGCCATGGGCGCGCAGCAGCTTGGGCGCATAGGTCATGAGGTTCTCGTCCTGCGCCTCACGCTCAGCGGTGCCATCGGCCAGCTGCGTGATGGCCTGCACCAAGGCATCCGGCGCCATCAGGGCCAGATCATCATGCAGGCTTTCGGCAGTCTCCGTGCCACGCAGCGGCACAACTGCCTTGCAGATGATATCGCCGGCATCCAGCTTCTTCACCACGTGCATGATGGTGATACCGGTTTCATCATCACCGGCCTCAATAGCAGCCTGAATGCAGGCAGCACCACGGTGACGCGGCAGCAGGGAGGCGTGGGCATTGATGCAGGCAATCTTCGCTACATCGATAACCTCCTGCGACAGAATCTGGCCGTAGGCCATCACCACTACAATATCCGGCTCATAGGCCCGCAGCTGCTCCACAGCAGCGGCATCCCGCATGCGTTCCGGCTGGAACACGGGAATCCCCAGCTGCTCAGCCACCACCTTCACGCGCGGCGGCGTCAGCTCCATGTGTCGACCCACCGGGCGGTCGGGCTGCGTAATCAGCGCCACCACGTTCCCGGTCTCAGCCAGCTTCTGAAAGGAGGGGATGGCGATATCCCCCGTTGCCATCATCACGATTCGCATAGCGCCTAAATACCAGAATTTCGGTGTTTAGTCAAGCGATATTTAGCTTTTCCTTAATTATTTGCACATGTGTCCCAAAGAAAGCTGCACCAAATTGGAGTTTGTCGGGCAGCGGGCTCGCGACAGCGAACGGAACATTGAGCCCGGAGGGCGACATAACAATAGCGAGTGGTGCAGCGGCGTTAGCCGCGAAACCACTCGTTTTAGTGTAAAAAGTCATTAGAACCCGTGGAACGGGTGACAGAAACGCATGGCTTAAAAATCGTGTCAGGACGATCAAACAGCTATTCTCTCATAGAGAATTTATATTGAAATTAAGGCGCATATGTAGCAACCCTCTCTGTCACCCGTTCCACGGGTTCCTATTCCTTATTTTTTTCTTTACGAGGGGTTACGCGCACCATGCTGACGCACGGTGCGCTCCACCGCCTCGCTATTGATAGGCCGCCCGTTTCACGGGCTTTTGAATTCCGCTCGCTGACGCGAGCCATCAGCCCGCCAAATCGCCATCTATAAAGAGGGGGGAATCAGGCGCCAAAACGGTGTTGATAATGCAGTCAATTATGAAAAACTTTGGGACACATGTGAATTATTTGGCCTTTATTACTGGCGATTTGCGCCCTGACTGAATCAACAATGCCAGCATCACCGGGGGCGGCTGGAGCGGAGCATCTGGAGAAGCGCGTCGGGGTCGCGGAAATACTTATCCAGGAACCGCTGCAGCTCGGCTGCTTCCTGAGCCGGAAGCATCGGCAGCAGCTCCTCGAACATGCGGCGGGTGGACTCAATCTCCTCCACGGAATCCGCGATGGCCATGGCATGCTGACAGCGGGCCATCATCACCTCGGTGCGGTTCGCCGGCAGCGCCTCTGCCAGCTGCTTCTCCAGCAGGCGGCCCATCTGCGGGCTGGCATGCGGCACCGTCTCTCGCTGGGCCTGGAAAAGACTGGCCTGCTCCTTAGCTGCCACCATTCCGCGGATTCCGGTCACATTAGCGGCATCGGCCTCCAGGATGGCCTGCATCAGCTCCTCGCGGGGCACGGCGAATGACTTACTCTCCGGGAATTTCTTGTAAATCTGGAACAAGGTGCGGGCACGTTCCTCACCCACCTGCCCTGCAGCCTTGCAGAACAGGACCGCAGCCTCGCAGGCGCCCTCCAGCAGTTTCTGAGCCTCGGCCACGGTCACATTGCCATCCTGGAATCCGCCCATCACCTGCCCCTGCGGGTTAATGACCATCAGCGTAGGGAAGCCGCCCACACCATATTGCTCTGCAATCGCCTCATTCCGGCGCAGCAGAGCCTGGTCAAAACTCTTCCGTCGCGGCAAATCCACTTCCATCAGCACAAAGCGGGAGGAAGCAAACTCCCGGAAAGCCAGCGAATCCAACACCGTGCGGCGCAGCCGCACGCAGGCGCTGCACCAGTCCGAGCCGGTAAAATCAATAAGCACCAGCTTGTTCTCCTTTGCCGCCTGGCGGCAGGCCGCGGGCAAATCAGTCATCCACCCGTCTGCGGCCATCACCGCACTCAGCAGCATCGGCATCCCACAGGTGAGCATCAGTAACCCACGCATCCATTCAAGAAGCTTTTTCATCCCTGTAAGCATGTTCAGGATTCACCGCCTCTGGATCTGGGGGGACGAATAAACGGTATAGTCAAGCCGAACTGGTAGCTCGAATCCTCTGAGCAGGCACGGCAGACATCTTTCACGCAGGCAATCACCCACCATATGCCGAGAACAAACAGAGGAATGAATCCAATGATAACCAGACACAATCCCATAGAAATATAGAACCAGATAGCCCACGAAATCGCCACATTCAGACGCCGGCGGGCATAATCCGCAACCTCCGCATCCTCATCCCCCCGCATGAACAGCCAGCAGATTAACGAAGGCAGAAAGGGAATGCTGACTACGGAAGACAGCAGAAACGGCCCAAGTGCATTGCAAAGGGAGCAAAGGAGAATCTTGTCTCTGGACTTCATAACAACGGAAACTATAGTATATTTGCCACTAAAAAGCAATTCTAACAAACGCACACTTGAAAGAAGATTGAACCGTCAAACGAAAACTGTTACATTACAGCGAACCATTTCCTGAATCCTCTATGCTGAGAGAAGCTATATCGAATCTGCCGCCCACTGTACAAAGCCACTTTTACAACTGGTCGGACTTCCTGCACAAGAGGGTAATCTTCAATATGCCGGACAGCTTCTTCCACGGGCCGCTGCACTGCGTGCGCGTACTGCTGTATGCCCTCATCATGGGTGAGCTGCTGATGAAGAATGATGCCCAGGCCCTGACCATTCTGGCACACGCCGCTGTGTTCCATGATTCCAGGAGACAGGATGAATGGGCAGATACTGGTCACGGCGCCCGGGCAGCCGAATATTATGCCGAATTCTGCCAGAAGGCAGGCAATGAGGACATTCCATACCAGCCGGAATCTGCCTGTCTGATGCACTTTCACGATTTAAACGACGAGAAAGGCTACGCCCACATTGACAAATATTTTGCCGGAGATGCCGGGCGGGCGCGCCTCCTGTTCTCCATCTTCAAGGATGCAGATGCACTGGATCGTCTGCGATTCGGAGATTACAGTCTGAAGGTTTCGTACCTTCGCACCCCGGAGGCCGTATCGCTGATTCAATTTGCCCGGAATCTGGTTAACCTTACCCAGAGACTGTAAGACTAATCTTCCGGTCGGGAGCAGAGAAAACCGCCGCAGCTGCGCGGGCAACTGCGGCGGTTTCTGTGATTAAGCTTTTGCTAGCTCACCAGTGGCTCAGGCCTCCTCGGAGGTGGAACCGGTAGCCGTGGTGGTGGTGGGAGCCACAGGAACGGAAAGCTGGGGCAGGTCGATGATTTCGATCAGAGCCATGGGGGCGCTGTCGGTCATGCGCTGGCCGAGCTTCACGATGCGGGTGTAACCGCCCTGACGGTCCTTGGTAGCCTCAGCAACCACGCTGAACAGCTTGGCCACAACCTTGGGCTGGGGCAGCGTAGCGAGGGCCTGACGGCGGGCGTGCAGGGAACCGTTCTTACCGAGGGTGATGAGCTTCTCCACGTAGGGGCGCAGGGCCTTGGCCTTGGCCAGAGTGGTGGTGATGCGGCCATGGCTGATCAGGCTGCAAGCCTGGTTAGCAAGAAGGGCCTTACGGTGGGAAGCGTTACGCTGAAGCTTGGCTTTTTTTACGCCGTGTCTCATATTCGTTTAATGTGTGTTAGGTGTTATGTGTTTGATGTTTTGGAATCTTTACTCATCGTCATCGTCGCCGAAAGCGTCGATGTTGTGAGAGATGAGGGCCTGCAGGTCAGTGGCGCGGATCTCATCACCGTTGTCACGCATGCGGGAAGCGGGAGCGGGAGCGGCGAGGAGCTTGGCGTCGAACTGCATACCCAGGGACAGGCCGTGCTGCACGAGCTTGTCCTTGATTTCGTTGAGGGACTTCTTACCGAAGTTGCGGTACTTGAGCATTTCGCTCTCGGTCTTCATGGCCAGCTGACCAACGGTGGTGATGTTGGCGTTGTTCAGGCAGTTGGCGGCACGCACGGAGAGTTCAATCTCGTTCACGCTCATGTTGAGCAGCTTGCGGAGCTGAGCAGTGTTGGCATCCTGCTCGCCACCGTTGGCCTTGTCGAACTCTACGCGGCGGCTGTCAGCGTCCACGAACACGTCGAGGTGGTGGCGCATGATGCTGGCGGCCTGCAGCATGGCGTCGGCGGGGCTCACGCGGCCGTCGGTCCAGATATCGAGCACGAGCTTGTCGAACTCAGTCATCTGACCCACACGGGCGTTGTCCACAGCGTACTTCACGCGGGTCACCGGGGAGAAGATGGAGTCAATCGGAATCACGCCGATGGGGCGGTCCTTGTCGTTGTTGTCGTCAGCGGTGTGGAAACCACGGCCCACGCTCACTTCGAAGTCGCAATCGAAGATGGTGCTCTGGTCAAGGTGGCAGATAACCTGATCCTTGTTCACCACGGTGTAGATGTGGTCGTCCTGGATGTCACCGGCGGTCACCACGCCCTGCTTCGTCACACGAAGGGAAAGGGTGCGGGGCTCCTTGCCGAAGTGCTTGAACTTGACCTTCTTGAGGTTGAGGATGATTTCGGTCACGTCCTCCACCACGCCGGGCAGAGAGGTGAACTCGTGCTGGGCACCGGCGATACGCACGCTGGTGATGGCAGCACCCTCCAGGGAGCTGAGCAGCACGCGACGCAGGGAGTTGCCGAGAGTGTGACCGAAGCCGGTCTCGATAGGCTCGGCGATGAAGGTCACGTGGTTGGGATCCTCCGGGTCAGCGATGCGCTTAAGCGTGTTCGGAATCTCGAAATGGGCCAGCTTGATGGGCCCCTGCTCCTGAATGATTTCGTCAGACATATTAGTGTGTTTGTGTGGCCGGGTTCCCCTCCATGCGGGCTCTGCTTCCAGCGGAAAAGGAGGACCAACGACCGGATTTTTTTATAAACCCGCGCGGGGCAAAGAATACAGCTAATTCCCTCACTTAGCAAGCCTTTTCTTCGATATTGACAACTTTTGTTCCATTTCACCCTGATATCGTCTGTTTATCAGGCAAAATTTGCACTATTTTTCTACGCAATTAGAGCAAAAAAGCGGTATAATGCCGGGGCACAGTGGTACCTATGCAGCAGGGGTGTCAATAAACGCGCGGCAGACGCGGGCCGAGGCCGGTGAAAATCTCCCACACGATGGTGCCGGCCTTCTCGGCCACCTCGGTCACGGGGATATGCTCGCCAAAGAGCTCAACCTCATCGCCGGATTTCACCTCCGGCAGGTCGGTGACATCGGCCATAATCTGGTCCATCGTCACGCGCCCCAGCATGGGGCAATAGTGGCCGTTGATGTACACGCGGGCGCCCTTGTTGGAAATCTGGCGGTTCCAGCCATCTGCATAGCCGATGCCGATGGTGGCCACGCGGGTGGGACGGTTCGTCACATGCGTGCGGCCATAGGAAACGCCGTGTCCGGCAGGCAGCTCGCGCACCAGGGTCACGCGGGCATGCAGGCTCAGCGTGGTGCGCAGCACTCCATCGTAAATGGAAGCCATGGGTGCCACACCGTAAAGCAGCAGACCGGGGCGGGCCAGGTTCGCCACGGGCACTTCGTAGCCCAGTTCGCCCGCGCTGGCGGCAATGTGGCGATAGCGCAGGTCAAAATGCTGCTGCAGCGTACCCACACAGTCCCCGAAAAGCCCTATTTCGTCCTGAGTGAAAGGCACATCCTCATCAGCCGAGGGAAAATGGGACATCACGCCCTCGATGCGCAGGTTCGGCATATTCTTCAGCAGCGCAGCCACGGAGCCCAGCTGTTCGGGCAGAAAGCCCTCGCGTCCCATGCCGGTATCCACCGCCACATGCAGGGCAAATTCCTTGTTCTGCAGGGCGGCCAGGCTCTGAAAATGCTCCGCTTCCTCCACGCTGGACACAGTGCAGCACCAGTTATTCTGCACAATCTCCTCGCGCTCCGCCGGGAAGGTCGGCCCCAGGATGAAGGGCGTGGTGCGCACACCGGCGCGAAGCAGTCGACGAGCCTCGCCCACATTGGCCACACCGAAGAAAGAAATACCGTGATTATCCAGCCGCCGCGCCACCGGCTCCAGACCGTGGCCGTACGCCCCCGCCTTAACCACCGGCATCAATTCCGTATCGGGCAATGCCTGACGGGCAATGTCGAGATTATGGGCTATGGCCTCCAGATTCACGCAGGCCCAGGCGCGTGCAGGACTCTCACTACTCATACACCCCGACTCTACCACGCCCCTGCCGGGCTGTCAAGGTTCAACCCCCCTCAATCTCGCAAACGCAGTTTGCGAAATTCACTCGCTGCAAGCGAAATTCTCTCTGCGCAGCAGAAATTCTCTCGCCGCAGGCGAAATTCTCTCTGCCCGCAAGGGCAGATTTAATACGCTTTGCAAAAAATTTCACCCCAGCGAGGTGAGAGAATTTCGCCTACGGCGAGATATCAGGTAATACACAGGAATAACTCCAAAGAAAATCAACCCGGCTGCCAGTAACGGGCGATAGAAGAACCAGGCCGACGCCATAACACACAGGCTCACCAGTACACCCACGGCCAGGCCCACCAGAATCACCCCGCCTTCCAGCAAGCCGCCAAGCAGCGGAATCCACCCCACAAGCCCACGCAGCACCAGAAGCGCCATGCACATACCCACCAGCATAAGCACCACCCCTACCCCGCGCAGCACCCAGCACAGAATCTGGTTCTGCTGCATGGCGTGCTCAAACATCTCGGCGGCGGAATACTGCCCGTTGCGCAATAAATCGACCGTGTAGCCGCTTTTCGCCACATAGGGCACAAAGGTATGCCCACTCTGTTGCGCCACCAGGGTGACCAGAGCCTGCTGAGGAGCCGCGCTCCAGGTGATGCGCACATCACCAATCTGCGGATTGTCGGCATCGGCCGGGCCATGGCTCCCCACATAGAACGAATTACCCGACCACACCCCCCGCGCCGCCCACTCCGGCGGCAGCTGCACCTGAGCAGCGGAAAGTTCCGCTACCTCGCCCGCGCGGGATACCTGTCCGGCATTCAGCCGGAACGCCCCCAAGTGCACACACTTCGCCCCCCAGCAGGATTCCGAGGGCAAATCGAGCGCCACCGTGTTGCGATGATGCGTCTCCCGAAACATGCGGGAATTCACCGGACGGTCCACCCAGCGCTGCGTATAGTGATAATGCGTCTGCATCTTCGCACTGCCATCGCCTTGCTGGGTGTGGCGTTTTTCCTTCCGCTCCACCCATTGGTAGTACTCTACCTGCCGCACCATCCGCAAGCAGGGCACAGAGAACCCGAACAGTGGCTCGCGCACCGATTCCCCCGTGCGGGCTGTGCCCCGGGCATGCACCAGGCACCCTTCATTCGACTCCAGCACCTTCTCCACCGTCAACAAAGAAACAACCGCATCCCGCCCCTCCTCCAGCGCCTGCTGCGTCTTCACCGCCCTGCCCTCATTCCAGAACAAGAGCCACCCGGCACCCAGCACCATCAGCAGCCCCACCACACTGGCCACGAATCTCCCCACCACACCAGAACCATTGCTATGCAGCATTATCGACATGTCAGACTCTTAACATATCACACCACGGCATTCAAGCAGATTATACAGAAAAAGCATCCTGACACTTCATCAAACCTGACGAAATTCTTGCCAGTTTCAACAAAACCTGATAGATTGGGGTCGGAAATTCTGCCAGCCCATGATTCAGCGCCTCATCATTCCCCTGATAATCGTTGCCAGCCCCCTGCTTGCGCAGGAGGAATGGGTGGAATTGGAAGAAGTGGAAGCCGTGACCGTGGCCGATATTTCGCAGCAGAGCCGAGATGCGGCAGAGGCGGGAGATGCCGCCGCCCAGCTGCAGCTGGCGCGTTGCTACTTCACCGGCTGCGGCGTACCGCAATCCACAGCACAGGCCATGCACTGGCTGCGCAAATCTGCCGACCAGGGCTATGCCGATGCCCAGTGCCACCTGGCCGAATGCTACAACACCGGCAACGGCGTCGATAAGAATACCACAGAGGCCTGCCGCTGGTGGGTGAAGGCAGCCAAGCAAGGCCACTACGAGGCCATGTACCGCCTCGGCATGGCTCACCTCAGCGGCGAGGGCGTGCAGAAAAGCGCGCTAATCGGCATCTCCTGGCTGAAACGCGCCGCCGATACCGGCCACACCGAAGCCCTGTGCAGCCTCGGGTTCTGCCGGTTGCAGGGCGAGGGGGGCACACAGAACTTTGCCGAGGCCGCCACCTTATTCCGCAAGGCGTCCGAAAAAGGTCACGCCAATGCCACCTTCTGGCTGGGCTTCTGCAAGCTGCACGGTCTCGGCACCGAGCGGGCCCCGCAGGAAGCCATCGAGCTGCTGCTGCGCGCGGCGGATGGCCTGAGCATTCCTGCAGCCCTGCAGCTGGGGCGTTGTTACGAGACGGGAACCGGTGTACCCGCCAATCAGGATACCGCTTTTGACTGGTACTGGCAGGCCGCCCGCATGGACCACGCCGAGGGCTGCTACCGCCTGGGGCTCATGCTGCTGCATGGCCGCGGCTGCAAACCGAACAAAGAGAAAGCCGCCAAGTGGTTCAAAAAAGCGGCAGAGAAAAATCATGCGAGAGCTCAACAGAAGTTAGAGGAGATGCATCAGAGCAAGTAACGCATCATGAAAACGATCCCCCTCCTTCTTCTCAGTCTCGGACTTCTCCCCTGCGCCGCCACCATCCCCACCCAGGCTCCCACCCGGCAGGTGCAGGCCACCTATACCACAGCCGATGCCCTGCAGAATGCCACGGAGGCATACCATATTCTCAGCCGGGTGAATCCGCTGTGCTGCAGCATGAAATACCCCTCCCTCAGAGATGAGGATGAGTTGCCGGTTGATGAGCAGATTCGCCAGTTGACGCAGAAGCTGCGTCCGCATTGCGCCCGCCTGCGCCAGCTTCCACCGGAGCAGCTGCTGCAGGTCTGCATGCTGACGGATGCTGTGCTGTGGCAGAGCGACTGGATTTACACGGGATACTGCACGGAGGTTTTACCCGATATTGAGTTCGAATGGATTGACTGGGGATTCGAGGAACTTGCAAATTGCGCAAGACTTATCAAGGACAGACTGAATGCCCCCGGAGCCACGGACGAGGAGAAGGCCGCCTGGCGCAAGCTGCTGCAGGAACTCGGTGGCGAGGCCGCACTGGAGATACCCGGCAGACTTCTCAATGAACGCTGGGCAAAGGATTACAAGACCGCCCTCACCTTTTATCAGGAGTTCTGCACCGCTGCTGCAGTGAAGGACGAAGCAACCTGCCTGAAGATGCTGAGCGAACAGGCAGAGGTGCTGGCGTATTTCCGCCAGAGCGGCGATGTCGAATTGCTGCGGGTGAATGCCCTGGTGGCAGCCTTCGAAGAGGCACTGGATACCATGAAGGACAAAAGCCCCTTCCCCCGCCCCATCCTGTCGGAAAAATACTGCACTCCGGCCCGCATGCAGGCACTGGAACCCTTCTTCACGGCGCTGCCGGCACTGAAATCTTTATTATTGGACACCAAATGAAGCGAGGACTTGTACTGGAAGGCGGCGCCATGCGCGGCATGTTCACCGCAGGGGTGACGGATGTGATGATGGAGAACGGCATCACCTTCGATGGCATTGTGGGTGTTTCCGCCGGGGCAGCCTTCGGTGTGAACTACAAGTCCGGCCAGATTGGCCGCGCCATCCGCTACAACGAACGCTTCTGCCAGGACAAACGCTACTGCAGCATCCGCAATATCTTCCGCGATGGCAACCTGTACAGCAGAGATTTCTGCTATGGCGAAGTGCCGCTGGTGCATGATCCCTTTGATTTCGAAGCATTCGAGACCAACCCCACCGACTTTCACATCGTCTGCACCGATGTCGTGACAGGCAAGCCGCGCTATCATGTATTCAAGGGACGCGATGACCACGAGTTTGACTGGATTCGCGCATCGGCCTCCATGCCGCTGGTCTCGCAGCTGGTGGAAATCGAAGGCATGAAGCTGCTGGACGGCGGCATTTCCGATGCCATCCCGCTCCAGTATTTCGAAAGCATTGGCTACACGCGCAACGTGGTCATCCTGACCCAGCATTCGGAGTACGACAAAAAGGAGACCGCGGCCATGCCCTTCATCCGGCTCATGTACCGCAAGTACCCGAACCTGGTGCAGGCCATGGAGGTGCGCCACCTCATGTACAACGCCCAGCGCGACTACGTGAACCGCCAGGAAGCCGCCGGCAAGGCACTCGTCATCCGCCCTGACTTCCCCCTGCCCGTCTCCCGAGTGGAAAAGAACCCCGCCCGCCTCCGCGAAGCCTACAACATCGGCCGCGCCACGGCAGAGAAACGGCTGGCTGACATCCGCGACTACCTCAGCTAAGCCCGGCCACGCCCATGGAAACGCTGCCCTTCATCCTGTTCCTGCTTGTCCTCATAGGGCTGAGTATTCGCTCCGTTATACCGAAAAAAGACGGCACCGTCTTTGCCGGCGCAGGCCCGAGCGGCACCATCCATCCCAAAAAGCAGAAGTTGAGATACATCCGTTGGATTCTCCTGAATCTGCTCATCATTGCGCTTCTGGGCACAATAGGGTGGCTGATTCTTCAGGAGAAACCGGCAGTTGCCAGCCCGACCGCAGCCAGCATCATCGCCATTATCCTGTGCTCACTGCTCTGCGATTTATTCCTGAATGCACTGGGTGGTTTCATCTATGTCCTCACGCGGCTCATCACCCGGAAAAAGGAGCAAACCCGCATCATGTTCGGCAAGCTCCTGTTGTTCGCTTTGGGCACTATATTCCTTGGCCGCTACGTGTTCAACATCCTGAGCGGGATTCTAAACGGCTGATTCTGCTATTCGCAGCATGCCAGCCACCTGAAGGAAGTAATCCATACTCCAGAGCTCCAGGTGTTCAGGGTGGCGCATGAAGGGACGCACGTCCTCAGCAGCCGCAGAGAAATTCACGTTCTCTATCTTTTGACGCAGCAAGGTCACGAAAGCATCAACATCCAGGCTGTCTCTGGAAGCCGAATCAAACTGATAGGCTCGCTCACAGAAATGGGGGAAATCCAATTTCACACCCTTGCGCACGTACCACTCAAAGTCATACCAATCGCGACCCTTCACCCGATTCTTCCATGCGCGATACAGCAAGGCATGCATCTTGCCGGCAAAGAGACACGGTAGTGTGAAACAGCGGGAATAAAAAGAACGGGGCAACAGTAACAGTTTGTTCTCTGTCTCAAATTGCAAGGGAGGCATCGTATCAACCTCAAGCTTGATATTCACCAGGCGTCCCCGTTCCAAGGATAAATTAAACTGAGCCGTATCCCCCTTGAGGAAAGCTGAATGAATAGCGCTCTGCTTGCTCTTTTTCTTGAGGGCGATGCTTACGCGCTGCCCCATGGAGGCAAACTCTTCCTCGATTGCAGCAAAATGAGGCGTGAAATCGAACTCCGGATTCTGCTGCAGGAGAGAGAAATCCATATCCTCCGAAAAACGGTCCAGACCGTGAAAAATACGCAGACAGGTTCCACCGTAAAAGGCAGCCTTATCAAAAAAGCCTGAACGCGAGAGGCCACAAAGGGCGACCTGCTGCATCACCTCGCGGATGGCATTCAGTTTATCTTCTACGGTGCGGCAATCGTATGCCGCTATCATTTCATCAAAGGCATTCATGGCGCAGGAAGCGTTCCAGATTCAAGAGTTCATTCTTCTTTTTTTCCGTCAACCCGGCCAGAGTATGAACCAGGTCAGCATCCCAACTGGCTACGACCTCCATATCAGCCCGGAGATAGCATTCCAGATACTCACGCACAGCCTTGGCAGACTGCAGACGCAGACCGGCAGTAGCAAGAATCAAATCACAAATAGCCTTTTCCGGGCGGGCAGCGAGATACGCCAGTCCATCCGGTGTGCGATTGATGGTAACCCCCTCGGGATAATAATTCCGAGGTACACAGGTGTATTCATAGTGGCCGGTTTCGTTATCAAAGCTCCTGCTCCGGGCAAGGCAGGAGGAACGCACCGCATACACTCGCTCGGGAATGATACCGCAGGCAGAAAGCACCGTCTCATACGATACATAGGATGGTGCGAGCAATCGATTTGCAATCAATTCACGGGAATACGATTCAGGGCTGCAGAGATAGAGATTGCGACGCAGCGGGATAATTTCGCCACGTCTCTGGTGCATGGCTATACGCGCCAAGGGAGCACGATACTCCTGCAGCGCCAGCTTCAATTCGCTACTCGTAACCGGCACACTGCCAAATTGCTTTTCCAGCGTAGAACGCATAATTCCTCCTTTCAATACCCTTAAATTAGCAAATTTTGCAGACTTAATCAAGTTTTTCTTCATTTTCCCTGCAAAATCTGCTAAGTTTTACAAGTTCATCTTCTCGCGGAATCGTTGCAGGAGGAGTTCACCGTACTCGGTGTAATCCATGCGGTCGGCATAGCGGGCGCGGTATTCGTCGTGCTCCCAGGGAAGAAATCTGTCACGCGCTTCATTATCTTCCACACATTCGATATTGAGGAAATCCTCCAGGCAGATGCGCTGGTCTTCGGTGAGATACAGCATCTGGTGGCGGGTGTAAATCTCCGGGTCGTTGCTTGGACCGCTGCCGGGGTAAATCTCCACCAGTCTCTGCAAATCACCAATCATGAAGCGGGGCAGCAGGAACCGGTAAGCATACGGCCCAGCGTAGCTGAGCGCACAGGAACAGAAAACCAGCAGGTCATCGGGAATACGCTGCCAGTCATCCCGCTCCTCCAGCGGAGCAAGGAGTGCCTGGGCCTGCGGGCTCATGTAGTCGTCCTCTGCCTCACCGCCCAGCAGCACACGCACTTCGCGGTAGCATGTCACCCCGGCAAATGCACATCTGATACGCTCCGCCAATTCAGCACGCAAAGGAGTCATCTCAACAGGTTCCGGCTTGTAGGAAGCCCGCCATGCGGCCTGACTCCTCAGAAATTCCTCCACCTCTTCCACAGCTTCCGGGCTGAACATTTCCAGAGCGGTGACGGAGCCCTGATTATGTTGATTTTTTCTCCTTTTTGACACCTTCTTATATCGAGTTAAGCACCTTCTCAGAATACCGCTTCACCAGCATAGCACCATCCATTCCGCGTCTCCCACCCTCTCTGCCATGTGGTCAGTATGACATTTATGCGTGTAGATGTCAAGATGCCGCTTCTAACAACTCTGTAAATCACGATTTATCGAAGGATTAGGGGTAATACAGGCGGGCGCAAGCCCGAGGAACTCAACACATTCAAAATTCCACATCCACACCAATCGCCTTTCATTCTTGGCAAAGCGTAGAGAATCTGGTAGGATGAGTGGCATGAGATGGTTCTTGCTTATTCTGGCAACCAATCTGCTGCAGCTGGCACAGGCGCTGACCGTGGAGGTGCGGCACACGCACGGTGTCTTTTACCCTGATCTGAAGCTGCAGGCCGTGGCGCAGCTCAAAATTACCGGCGAGCCGGGTGAGAAAATCAAGAAGCTGGAATTCAGCTGCGGCAAGACCACCAGCATCAGCGATATCCAGATGGCAAGACTTTCCACCTCCGGCAGTTGGAACGGCTACACGCTGAACACCAACAAACTGGCACAGGAAAAGGGCAAGAAAAAGCCCGACAAGAAGGGCAGGATGGAATTCGAAGTAGATATCGAGGCAGGCCCGGAGCCAGTCTACTACTGGCTCAGCTACGATTTATCCCGCGGCGCGAAGCGCGGCAGCCTCATTGACGCCGTGTGCACCAAGGTAACCCTGGCCGATGGCAGCACGATGAAGCCCAAGGTGAAACGCGCCAAAGCGCTCAAGAAGCGAGTCATCGGCCGCGTGTATCCCTTCAACTACCGCATTGTGCCCTATTATCGCCCACGCTGGGTGAAAGGCTGGGGCAATGCCAAAGAGGCAGTGCACCTCACTCCGGAGCATTTCAACCTCTTCACCGACCTGGTGCATTTTGCCTACACGGTAAGCGCCGAGGGCGATATCCAGTACCAATGGACAGGTGAAGGCTCTGACCCGAAGGAAGTGACGGATGATGCGCTGGCGGAAATCAAACGGCTGCACAAGGCTGCCGAGGCCAGGTCTCTGCTGCTGGCGGGCTTCGCCCACATGGACGGTCCCATGACCGAGGCTGTGGCCAACCCGCACACACGCCGAAAACTGGCCCGCAACATGGCCAATTGGGCCATCGAACGCGGCTACGACGGCATCGATATCGACTGGGAATACCCGGATACCCATGACCAATGGGTAAATTTCGGTCTGTTCGTGGCTGACCTGCGCGAGGAAATGGCGGGCTCCGGGCTCTCGCTCAGCATTGCCGCCTCCGTCACCTACAAAGAGCCCATCTGCGACGTGACGGGCCAACTGGATTTTCTCATGACCATGTCCTACGATGACCTGGGCGACCAGCACGCCTCCATGGGCCGATTCCAGGGAGATGCCCGCAAATGTCTGAATGATTTCCACATGCCGAAGCAGCGCATCGTCATCGGGCTGCCTTTTTACAGCAACCAGAAAGGTACGCTGAGTACCCAGTACGGCTATTCCCAGATTCTCAGCTGGTATCCACGCATCAAACCTACGGAAAATCAGTTCCAATCCAAGAACAAGGACGGCTCCCCCGGTCCCATGCATTCCTTCAACGGCCCGGTGCTCATCACCGAGAAATGCCGCTGGATGAAGCAGGAAAAGTTCGGCGGCGTCATGATATGGGCCTACGATACCGATGTGAAGCTGAGCCACCGCGCCTCGCTGGGCAAGGCCATGTATAAAGTTGTCAAACAATCTAAATAATGAACACACGTCATCTTCTCATCCTGCTGTCTGCCCTACTGCTGTGCTCTTGTCTGCAGCAGGTGGAGACATACACGCTCCAGGAAGCACGCGATTTTCTGACTCTGGCAGACAACACCATGTCCCGAGGTATCGACTACCTGGGAAGCGATGAGGAATACCACTATTTTGAAGTCAGGCGAGAGTTCGCCCGAGATCCGCGATTCCGTATCAGCAGGGATTCCGGCCTGTACGCACCGACGGAAATCCGCCCCTACCACCGCTGGTTCCCCGAGCGCTCCGCTGCCTGCAGAGAACTGAAAGAGCAGCACTCCGAAATTATACCTGTCATCCTGTGAAAGAAACGCCCACGCGCGGGCGTATCATAGGCGAACATGAATAACCAGGTTTTCCTTTCCAGTATCCTTTGTGCCTTGCTGGGTGTGCCGCAAGTTGTGGCAGAACAAGTTGTGCCGCAGCAGGTTGCAGCTGTACAGCAAGCTATCCAGGCCGGTGAGCATCCGTTCTTCGATAAGGGCTTGTATCCCGACTGGTCGAAGCTGACCCCGGCACAGGCCCGCATTGACTCCGCCGCCGCCATGGTGATGGCCCGCCACCGTCTGGAGCAGCTCAGCAACATCCGCCCGGAGGAGGCCACTTTCGAGAACACCTTCCTGGCGCTCGAACAGGCAGAGGAGGAGCTGGGCAGCGTGCAGAACCGCCTGTACCACCTGAAAACCGTGGCCGATAGCGAGGAGCTGCGCAAGGTGCAGGAGGAATTGATGCCCGAGTGGAATGCGCTGGGTGCCGAGGTGCTGGCCAATGAAAAAATCTGGGCCGTGCTCCGCAATGCCGCTGCTCAGCCCTGGGTGAAGGAACTTTCCCCCGCCAGGCAGCGATTCGTAGAGCAGATTATCCAGAACTTCCAGGACCAGGGTGCTGACCTGAGCCCCGAACAGAAGGCCCGCAAGAAGGCCATTGAGGATGAAATGTCCCTGCTGCAGCTGGAGTTCGGCAAGAATGTGCAGGACTCCACCGAGGCCTGGGAACTCATCATCACCGACCCGTCTCAGCTGGAAGGCATGAGCGCAGACTGGATGGAGAAGGCCCGCGAGGATGCCCGCAAGCGCATTCACGGCGATGACACAGCCCCGGCCTGGCGAATCAGCCTGCAGAGCGCCAGCTACGGCGAAGTGATGCGCTACTGCAAGGTGGAGGCCACCCGCAAGGCCTGCTGGGAAGGCGCCCGCACCATCGGCAGCGGTCAGTATGACAACGCCCGCATCGTGGCCCGTATCATGGAGCTGCGCCACGAACTGGCAGAGCTGCAGGGTTTCGAGACTTACGCCGACCTCACCACAAGCCGCCGCATGGTGGGTGGTGGCAGAAATGCCCTCAAGTTCGTGGACGACATGATGCAGAAGGTGAAGCCCGCATTCGATGCCGAATGCCAGCAGCTGCTCGATTTCGTGACCAGGCGCACCGGCCGCGTGACCACCGCCATGAACCACTGGGACCGCGCCTACTACATGCGCGAGCTGGCCGAGGAGTTGTATGAATTCGATGCCGAATCCCTGCGCCCCTATCTTTCCAGCAAGCAGCTGGTGGACGGCATGTTCAACATTTTCTCCAACCTCTACGGTATTTCCTTTACCGAACTGCCCAGCCAGTGCCTGCAGGAGGGCGAAACGGCCCAGCCGCATGTCATCCCCACCTGGCACCCGGAGGTTCGCGTATTTGCCGTGAGCGATGACCGCACCGGCTACCACCTGGGCACCTTCTACATGGACCTCTTCCCCCGCAGCGGCAAGCGCGAGGGTGCATGGGTCATGCCCCTGGCCTATGGCAACCCTGCCACCGAAAACAAGCCGCATGAGCCGCACCTGGCCTGTCTGGTGGGCAACATGACCCCCGCCACCGGCGACAAGCCCGCCCTGCTCAGCCACCGCGATGCCGTGGTACTCTTCCACGAGTTCGGCCACATGATGCACTGCATGCTCAGCGATACCGAGGTGAAGGCCCACACCGGCACCAGCGTGGCCTGGGACTTTGTGGAGCTTCCCAGCCAGATTACCGAAAACTGGGCCTGGGAGCCCGAGGCCTTCGCCATCTTCGGCTACCACTACGAAAACGGCGACCGCATGCCCGATGAACTCATCAGCAAGCTGCTGGCCAGCCGCTATTTCCTGCCCGCCACGGATAACATGGGCCAGCTCTGCGTGGCCAAGCTCGACCTCGAGATGCACATGAACTACGACGAGAAGTTCAAGGGCAAGGACCTCGATGCCGCCACCAATGAGCTGCTCGAACCCTGGCAGATTAAATACACCCTGCCCGGTGTTTCCATCATGCGCCGCCTCCGCCACTGCATCACCGGCGGCTACAGCGCCGGCTACTACTCCTACAAGTGGGCCGAGGTGCTGGCTGCAGATGCCTACTCCCGATTCCAGAAGGAAGGTGCCCTGAACCGCCGCACCGGCCAGGATTTCCGCAGTGAAATCCTTTCCAAGGGCGACAGCGCCTCTGCCGCTGAGCTCTACCGCAACTTCATGGGCCGCGAACCCAACCCGGATGCCCTCCTCCAGTCCCAGGGCCTCTGCAAGTAAATCCGCAGCCCTGGTACAGAACACCCTTTCAAAACCGCAGAGTCACCTCTGCGGTTTTTTTGTCCCCGGGAATCCCTATTTTAGAATTATTCCACTTGACTTATTCTACCATCGTGGTAGAATAAGCTCACCAGAAAAGAACACGTCTGACTTGTTTTGAGTAAAAACAGGTAACTAACCCCGGAATGTATCTTGACTTATCTATCTGCTGGGAGTAGAATACCCGAGATGGTGGAGAGCCGGGAAGCCGACCCTCCGGGGAGAATAACAACTCCGAACCAAAAATATTTTTATATGACAGACACAACATGCACTCAGGAATGCGCCTGCATCGATCCGTGGCAGGGCTTTAAACCGGGCGAATGGACAGACTCCATCAACGTCCGCGATTTCATCCAGCAGAACTACACCCCCTACACTGGCGAGGGCGACTTCCTTGCCGGTCCCACAGAGGACACCATCGCCCTCTGGGATGAGGTGAAGGACCTGATGAAGAAGGAAATTGACGCCGGCGGTCTGCTTGGCGCCGATACCGAGGTTGTATCCACCATCGTTTCCCACGCTCCCGGTTACATCGACCAGGCCCGCGAGAAGATTGTCGGTCTTCAGACCGATGCTCCGCTGAAGCGCGCTCTCATGCCCTTCGGTGGTCTGCGCATGGCTCAGAAGGCTCTGGAATCCTACGGCCTGCAGATGTGCCCGCACACCGCCGAATTCTTCGGCCGCATCCGCAAGACGCACAATGAAGGCGTGTTCGATGCCTACACCAGCGACATCCGCGCTGCCCGCTCCGCCGGTATCATCACCGGTCTGCCCGATGCCTACGGCCGTGGCCGTATCATCGGTGACTATCGCCGCGTGGCCCTGTACGGCACGGACAAGCTCATCGCTGCCCGCCGCAAGGACCTGAAGGACCGCGAAGCCGGCGCCATGACCGATGCCACCATCCGCCTGCGCGAAGAGCTCAACGAGCAGATTCGCGCTCTGGCCGAACTGGCAGAGATGGGCAAGAGCTACGGCTGCGACCTCAGCCGCCCGGCCACCAACTCCCGCGAGGCCGTGCAGTGGACCTACCTGGGCTACCTGGCCGCTGTGAAGGAGCAGAACGGTGCCGCTATGTCCCTGGGCCGTGTTTCCACCTTCCTCGACATCTACTTCGAACGCGACCTGGCCGCCGGCACCATCACGGAAGCCGAAATCCAGGAGCTCATGGACCAGTTCGTGATGAAGCTGCGCATGGTGCGTTTCATCCGCACCCCCGAGTACAACAGCCTGTTCTCCGGCGACCCCACCTGGGTAACCGAATCCATCGGCGGTATGGGCGAAGACGGCCGCACGCTGGTGACCCGCAGCTCCTTCCGTATGCTGCAGACCCTGTACAACCTGGGGCCGGCCCCCGAGCCGAACCTGACCGTGCTGTGGTCCACCGCTCTGCCCGAGGGCTTCAAGAAGTACTGCGCCAAGGTTTCTATCGAGACCTCCTCTGTGCAGTATGAGAACGACGACCTGATGCGCCCGTACTGGGGCGACGACTACGGCATCGCCTGCTGTGTGTCCGCCATGCGTATCGGCAAGCAGATGCAGTTCTTCGGTGCCCGCGCCAACCTGGCCAAGGCCCTGCTCTACGCCCTGAACGGCGGTATGGACGAAGTGAAGGGCAAGCAGGTGACCCCGCCCGCCCCGCGCTACGAGGGTGAATACCTTGAGTACGACAAGGTGATGGAGCTGTTCGACAGCATGCAGGATTGGCTCGCCAAGACCTACATCGATGCCCTGAACATCATCCACTACATGCACGACAAGTACTGCTACGAGCGCATCGAGATGGCTCTGCATGACCCGGAGATTCTCCGCACCATGGCTGCCGGTATCGCCGGTCTCTCCGTGGCCGCCGACTCCCTGTCCGCCATCAAGTACGCCAAGGTCAAGTGCATCCGCAACGAGGAAGGCCTCATCGTCGACTTCGAGACCGAGGGCGAGTTCCCCTGCTACGGCAACAACGACCCCCGCGTGGACGAAATCGCCGAGGCTCTGGTGACCAACTTCATGAACAAGCTGCGCAAGCTGCACACCTACCGCGACTCCGTGGCCACCCAGTCTGTGCTGACCATCACCTCCAACGTGGTGTACGGCAAGAAGACCGGCAACACGCCCGACGGCCGCCGCGCCGGCGAGCCCTTTGCCCCGGGTGCCAACCCCATGCACGGCCGCGACAAGAACGGTGCTGTGGCTTCTATGCTCTCCGTGGCCAAGCTTAACTACGACGACAGCCAGGACGGCATCTCCTACACCTTCTCCATCGTTCCCGGTGCTCTGGGCAAGGATGAAGAGGAGCGCGAGACCAAGCTCGTTTCCCTGCTGGACGCCTACTTCGCCGCCACCGGTCACCACATCAACGTGAACGTGCTGGAGCGCGAGACCCTCATGGATGCCATGGAGCACCCGGAGAAGTATCCCCAGCTCACCATCCGTGTGTCCGGCTACGCTGTGAACTTCATCAAGCTCACCCCCGAGCAGCAGCGTGAAGTAATCAGCCGTACCTTCCACACGCGCTAAAAATTATCTTCCAACGCAATTTCACCTGGCTGTGAGAGCAATCTCACAGCCAGGTTTTTATTCCCCCATCGCCACCCGTATGCACTCCAATTAGTCACTAATCATTATTCATTCATCCGTATTCTCCGCTCAGCGTGAACACAGTGATTACTTGACCATGCGGCAAGAACTTTGTTAGAATGCAGAAAATTCTCAACGAATTGGAGAGCTGCTGCATCTCACTTAAAAACACATATTTTCACTATGAATTACAAGACCATACTCCCGCTGATAGCGTTATCCATGGGCATGCCTGTAGTCCACGCCCAGGAAACAACGGAGGCAACGATTGTGCAACCCGCTGCAGATGAGCAGATGACGCTGCACGAGGACGCGTTGCTCACCAAGGGAGAATTGCCCAATGGTATCAAGTACATCATCCGCCCGACCGCAGAGCCGCAAGGGCGCGGCTGCCTGCGCCTGTTCGTGAACACGGGTTCCCTGAATGAACAGGAACACGAAAAAGGCATTTCCCACCTTCTGGAGCATCTTGTATTCAACGGCTCCCGCAACCACAAGCGCAACGAGCTCATCCCCGCCATGCAGCAGCGCGGTCTGGGCTTCGGCGGCGATGTGAATGCCTACACCAGTCTTCTGCACACGGTGTACATGCTGAATCTGCCCAACCTGAATGAGGACACAGTGGATTTTGCCTTCACCGTGCTGCGCGATTTTGCCGACGGCGCCACCCTGACCGATGATGCCATCGACCACGAGCGCGGCATCGTGCGCAGCGAGCTGTATGCCCGCGACTCCGCCAGCTACCGCTCCAGCATTGCCATGCTGCGCCACTGCGCACCCGGCATGAAGCTGGCCGATTACCTGCCCATCGGCACGGAGGAAGTCATCATGGGTGCCCCCTACGAGGTATTCCGCAACTATTACAAGACCCACTATGTTGCCCGCAACATGACCGTGGTAGTCACCGGTGATTTCAAGCCGGAAACCGCTGTAGCCTGGGTGGAGAAGCACTTCAGCTCCATGCCCGATGCCCCGCTGCCGGCCCGCCCGGACCTGGGCACGCTGAAGATGGACGGCCCGGCGGACATTGTTCTGCACAACCCGGAAAATGAGGCCACCTCCATCGTGCTCAGCGTTGCGAATCCCTACGAGGAAAAGCCGGACACCATGCAGCAGCGCATTGACGACATGCCGCTGCAACTGGCCTGCGCCATGGTGAACCAGCGCCTGGCCCGCATGGCCCGCCAGTCGGACAGCCCCTTCATGGGCGCCAGCGTGGGTGAGGAACCCATGTACGAGAGCGTCACCCCCTTCAACCTGAGCCTGACCACCCAGCATGACAACTGGAAGGCAGCCATGGAGGCCGCCCTGCAGGAGCTCCGCCGCGCCTGCATCTACGGCTTCTCCGATTCCGAGCTCAACGAAATCGTGGCCGCCACGGTAGCCGCCCACGAGCGCCAGATTGGCAGCTGGGCCACGGTAGACGCCGCTGCCATGGCAGAGCGCATTATCGACTGCCTGGATAACAAGGAAGTGCAGACCGACCCGCAGGAATCCCAGCGTTCCTTCAACATGGCTCTGGATGTCGTGAGGAAGAACCCCGATATCTGCCGCCAGGCTCTGGAAAAGGCATTCGATACCACGCGCGTGCGCCTCGCCATGAACGGTGCCAAGGTGCAGGACAACGAGCCCAGCGACCTGCGCGATGTATTCAACATGGTCATGCAGCAGGAAGTGAGCGCCCCGGAGGCAGACGAACTGCCGCCCTTTGCCTACGACCAGCTGGGTGAACCCGGCAGCATCACCGAACAGGCAGTCATCGAGGACCTGGGCATCACCACCCTCACCCTTTCCAACGGCATCCGCATCAACCTCAAGCCGGTAGACTTCCAGAAGGGCAGCATCAAGATCGGTGCATACATTGATGGCGGCTCCATCCGCATGCTCGACAAACCCGGCCTGGCCGCCATGGCCGGCAGCGTCATGCAGCAGGGCGGTCTGGAAGCCCATGACCTGACCGAGCTGGAGAAAATCATGGCCGGTGAGCACGTGAGCCTGAACTTCGGCATGGGTGCAGACCGCATCCGCCTGAGCGGCAGCACCACAGCAGAAGACTTTGAGCTTCAGTGCAAGCTGCTGGTGGCCGGCATTCTGCATCCCGGCTACCGCAAAGACGGCGAGGAGCGCCTGCGCCGCGGTCTGGCCTCCATGTACAACCGCTTCGAGACCACCTCCAACGGTGCATTCAGCTACCAGGCCCCGCGCCACATCTACGGCAGCGATCCCCGCTTCATCACCCCCACCCGCGAGCAGATGGAACAGTGCACCGCCGAGCAGGTCAAGGAGGCGCTTACCCCCTGGCTGCAGAAGGGCGCCATGGAAATCAGCGTGGTAGGTGATTTCAAGGTGGAGGACGTCATCCCCGCCCTGCTCCGCACCTTCGGCTCCATGCCGCAGCGCAACACCGAATTCACCGCTCTCACGGATGAGGAAACAGACGTAAGCCAGGCACGCTGGGGCATGCGCACCTTCCTGCCCTACACCACGGAGCTGGACAAGACCATCGTCACGCAGATCCGCCCCTGCGGTGATGGCATGGACCACCGCCGCAACCGCCGCATGCAGGTGCTGGCCAACATCACCCGCGAGAAGCTGTTCGACGGCATCCGCGCCCAGCTGGGTGAAACCTACTCCCCCAGCGTGCGCTTTGCTCCCAATTCTGACCTGAAGAACGCCGCCACCATCACCACCTCCAGCGAGGGCGTCGTGGGCAACCGCGTCAAGGTGACCACCGCCATGGATGCCATTCTGGTTGACCTGGGCCAGGGCAAAATCACCCAGGAAGACCTCGACTGCGCGCTGCGTCCGTACATTTCCCGCACGGTGAAGGGACTGCGCAGCATGGGCTACTGGGAGAATGCCCTGGCCAGCCTGCAGAGCGACCCGCGCCAGCTGCCGCTGCTGCGCGACCTGGTGGCAGATGTGAAGAGCATCACCCTGGAGGAAATCCAGCAGCTGGCCCGCGAGGTGTTCGGCTCCCAGGATAACATCAACTACTTCTTCACTATGCCCGCCGGCGCTGTGCCGGCAGAAGAACCGGAGCAGGATGCCGCACCGGAGGTAGAGGAAGCGGCAGAAGAGGCCAAGCCCACAGAAGAAGCCTGCGAGGCACCCGAGGCTGACGAAGCCGTGGCATGCGGCACCCCGGCCTACACCATCATCACCAGCGCCACCACCATGGCAGACCCCGAGTGGGCCGCCGTGGTGAGCAACCTGGCAAACAAACATGAAGGTGCCGTCATCTGCCCGCTGCAGGAGCTCACGGAGAACAGCATTGCCGCAGCCCTGCGCCGCAACCAGGCACGCTACGCCGCCTGCGTGCTGCGCCCGCAGGAAATCGGCCGCGTGCTGGTCAACAACCTGCACCGCGCCGCCCGCCGCGTGGACGATGATGTGTGGGGCGACTGCATCTGGGGCATCATCACCGGCCACACGGCAGAGGATGCCATGCGTATCGCCAAGGCAGATGAACCGCTGACCATCAAACGCCTGCTGGCCAGCACAAATCTGGACCACAATCGCTTTGAGCACAGCTGCTGCATCACCGACTGGACAAATGCCCCCGTGCGCGAGCAGAGCGGCTACACCGAGCCCACCACCACCACCTACCCCGTGGGTGAGCAAGACCCGCTGCTGGATATCTTCACCGACCAGCTCGCCACCCAGAAGCCGCAGTTTGTAGTCAGCTCCAGCCACGCCACGCCTTTCAACCTGGAGATGCCCTTCAGCCGCGGGCTCATCTTCTCGTACAATAACCGCTTCCACAAGCTGCCCGGGCACCAGTTCTCCCAGATGGGCAGCGCGATTGGCGAAGCCATGGGCGGCCAGGAAGCCGGCATAGCCGCCATGGCAGATAAGAAGGAGGCAGTGGAGCCGGACGGCGAAACCCGCGTGTGGCTGGCAGCCGGCAACTGCCTGTTCGGCAATGCCAACCACAGCCAGAACAGCATGTGCGTCACCGCCCTCTCAGCCTACACCTGCAACCAGGTGGTGGGCTACACCGTGCCCTCCTGGTATGGCGAAGGCGGCTGGGGCACGCTGGGCACTTTTTTCGGCAATACATCCGGCACATCCCTGGCCGAGGCATGGTTCCTGAACAACCAGTTCCTGCTGAACCGCACCCAGCAGCTGAATCCCAAGCTGCTGAATGTCCAGTTCAATGGGTCGGAATTCTCCCCGGGTGAATTTATTCCCCAGTTCATGCGGCAGGACATCAGGCCCGAGCAGAACCAGGTCAAGGACATGTTCGGCCTGGTGCATGACCGCGATGTGGTCGCATTCTTCGGCGACCCCGCCTGGCGCGCCCAGCTCGACGAGAGCCACGCCCAGGCACCCTACTCCATTGCCTGGGAGGGCGAGAAGAGCTTCACCATCACCGCCAATTACGACACCAAGGACCGCTGCGCCGTCTGGTTCCCCTCAGCCGCCACCGGCAAGGATGCCACAGGCTGCGATGCCCCCGGTGCCGTGTTCACCAATGATTTCATCCTCTTCCCCACCCTGAACCTCAAGAAGGGAGAGAGCCTGAAGGTCAACATCAACTAGCCGCATCCGGGTCCAGCGGGGCCGGTGCAGTCTCCGGCGTTGTGAGCTCAATAAGCGGAGGCTGCCCGCCGGGCGGCGTACCAAAAAATCCACCCAGGGCGCGTACACTGAGATAAGCGGTGTACGCGCCTTTGCATTTCCGCACCTTACAGGCCCGCAGAAAGGCCGTATCTGCCTCCCGGCGGGAGAACGGCGCATTCCCCTGGCGAGCGTAATAGAGCGCATCGTGCAGCAGGCTGGGCAACAGCTCCTCGGGCACGGTATTGCCGAAGCTCATGCCATCCCACACAAAACTGCGGTGGATAATCAACGCATTGCCCCGCCCCTCCAGCAGCACGCGATGCGGGGGCTCCGGGTGCAGAGCCCGCCAATAGCCCAGCTGCATTTCGGCATCATGATACACAATGGCATAGCGGGTCTTGAGGCAGAAATACGGCGCATACGCCGGCATGTATTCATACCAGTTGCCGGGCTGCTTACCGCACTCCACCACCTGCGGTGCCAGCTGCTTCACATTGACCACCTCCACCATCTGCCGACAGGAAGGTGCGAAAAAAGCCCCGGCCAGGCAGCACAGGCACAGCACTTTACTATTCTCCCACATTTTCCCGCTCCTTTATGGTCTGCTCCAGAACCCGCTGCACGTATTTCACCTGCGGAATATCCATGAAGCCAAGCTGATGCACCTCATCTATCACGCGACTGTCGTCGATATACCAGCCCTTCCTCTCGCCAAACACAATGTTGCCGGAGCCATCTCCCCGCACCGCCACGGTCTCCACCATTCCCTCATGCAAGGGATAGGAACAGGGCTTGTAGCCCCGCAGGGTGGCCTCCATCACCAAGGCACGCTGCCGGGTCAGCATGTAGAAAGTACTCCTTCGGCAGTATAGCTTTCTCCACCGGTTGGCCATAATACAGCACCCGGGCATGCACAACAGAACACCAGCAAGAAATGATAAGGGATGCTCCCCCTCCAGCTGCAGAAGCACCAACACCAGAGCAAAAAGGCACAGAAAGACGAAAGTCATCCACCGCAGCTCTCCGGCAGGCGCCTCCTGCGGACGCAGAACCAGCACCACCGGCTCATCATCCTGCAGCGTCTTCCGGGCATGGGTAAGCTCCCGGTCGCTCAGCCCCCAATCCAGCAGACTCATTCCCCGTTGTTCACCTCGGGCATCCATACAGGCATCATACCACGAATCCCCCCGCATGGCGATATCCAAATGCTCCGCCGGTCATTTTTCATTCACACGCGAGCCCCTGTTCATCAGAAAGCAAATGGCGCAGATGCTTTTCTGCATCTGCGCCAGAAAAAGGCTTACGGCTCGCGGACCGCCTCATCCATCGCCTTCAGGAAGGGATGCATGAGATACGACATGAGGGTTCGCTCACCTACCTTGATTTCAGCCCGCAGGCGCATACCCGCGCTCTGCCAGAGCTCAGCTGGCACGTGCTCCAGATTCCCCTGCACGGCCATGCGGACGCGGAATTGCGGACGGCGACCACCATTGGCAGCAGCAGCGGGTTGCTCCTCCTGGTCCAGATTCGACGCCGACTCATACGTGTCTGCCGAGATGAACGTAATCGTCCCCTCCAGCGTACCGTACTGCTGGAAGGGGAAGGCATCCAGCTTCAAGCGGGCAGAATCGCCCTTGCGCAGCAGGCCGATATCCTTGGGCAGGATATCCACCTCCGCCTCCAGCGGTTCATCCAACGGAATAAGCGTAATGAATGCCTCTGCCTCGCGCACAGCAGAGCCCTCCTGGAAAGGAGCAATCTCATGAACCACTGCGCGGCAGGGTGAGCGCAGATTCTCCGTCGAGACCAGGTATTCCGTCTGGCGCACCTTCTCGCGCAGGGCAGTAATCTGCAAGGCATCCTCGGCCAACTGCTCATCAATCTGCTGCCGCCATTCGGCCACAAAGGTCTCCAGCTCAGAGGCGGCGGTGTTGAGCATCTGCTCATCCTCGACCAGGCGGGTGCGCTGATTCTCCACCTCAATTTCATTACCCATGCGCTGAATGGTGGTCTGCATCATCTCCACACGCGGGGTAATACCCTGAGCAGCCAGATTGGTGTACACCTTCTCAATATTCTTGAGCGGTTCCATCATCTCATCGTACTTATCAAGAGCCTTCATGATGGAGGCCGTGGTGGAACGGTAGCGTTCTACACTGCTCTGCAGATAGGCGGAGCGCTTCTGGAAATACTCCCGGCGGGAAGCGAACAGCGCACGCTGCTGAGCAGCGGGCTCCGTATTTGCCAAATCCTCCGGGAACACCAACTCCGCAGCCCCCGACTGCTCTGCCTGCAGGCGAATATAGCGGCAGCGATAATGCGCCAGCTGGTCCTGCAGAGAATGCAGCTCTGCCGCATTCACCGTGGCATCCAGCTCCACCAGCACCTGGTCTTTCTCCACAACCTGCCCCACGCGCACCGGCACGTTCTTGATAACCGTACGGTCCAGCGGTTTCAGGGTGATATTAGGCCGCACCGTCACCAGTTTACCCTCAGCCGCCACCACCTTGTCCACCTTCGACACGCAGGCCCACACGATACCGCAGACAAGCAGCAGGATGATAACCCACAGGACACTATGCGCAGGGACTGGACATTTTCGCGTCTCCAGCCAGATAGACTCCGGCTCGCACGCTGCGATATCAGCATCTGTCAGCTCCCTCAGCTTCTTCTTTTTAGATTTCATAACTTATCTTAATCTTCATCGGTTCCCATCTGCTGACGCCAGAAATCTGCATACAACCCACCGGAAGCCACCAGCTGCCGATGCGTTCCATGCTCCAGAATAGCACCCTTCTCCAGCACCACAATATCATCTGCACGGCACAGAATCGACAAACGGTGCGAAATAATGAACACCGTGCGGTTCCGCGCAATCTGCTTCAGATTCTTTCGGATGAGGGTCTCACTCTCGGGGTCGAGAGCACTCGTGGCCTCGTCGAAAATCAGGATACGGGGATTAGGCAGAAGCGCGCGGGCAATGGCCAGGCGCTGCCGCTGACCGCCGGAAAGATTGCTGGCGTTTTCCTCCAGCATGGAATCATAACCACGCGGCAGGTTCTGAATAAACTCCTCTGCACCGGCCACTCGGGCGGCGTAGATAACCTCCTCCATGGTGGCATCCTTCTTGGTGAGGGTCAGGTTCTCCCGAATGGTGCCATGGAAGAAATAATTATCCTGCAGCACCACGCCGATATGAGAGCGCAGGTGGGCGCGGTCAATCTCACGGATATCAATGCCATCATACTTGATGACACCCTGCTGCAAGGGATAGAGCCCCTGCATCAGCTTGGTCACGGTTGTCTTACCGGACCCGCTTCGCCCCACAAGGCCCACCGTGGTCCCCGGCTGGATGCGGTACGTGAAGTCACGGATAGCCGGCGGCGCATCCGGCAGATAATGGAAGCGGATATTCTCGAAAGAAATCTCACCACGCAGGGGCTGGCGGATACCGCCACCCACCTGCTCATCACGCGCATTCATGACAACACCCAGCATGCGCACAGACAGCGAGGTCTGCTGGTATTCATGCACCAGGCCCACAATACGCACCAGAGGCCCGGTCACACGCCCGGCCAGCATGTTGAAGGCAATCAGCGCACCTACCGAAATCTCGGCATCAAACACAGCCATGGCACCCACCCAGATGATGCACACGCCCATCAGGCGCTCCAGCCAGTGGCTGAGCGTGCGGGCGGTCATGGATATCTTGGCCACGTTGAAATAGCGGGAAATGGCAAAGGCAGCCGTATCATTCCACTTGCGCTGCATCACCGGCTCCAACGCCAGCGATTTCACCGTGCGCACGCCGTGAATAGCCTCCACCAGCATCGACTGGCGCCGGCCTTCAGCCTGGTAAAGCTCCTCAAGCCTGCGCTGGAAAGGTTTGATAAGAACCGCAATCACCAGAGCCATCAGCAAGGTGAAAAGCAGCACCACAATAGACAGCTTTGTGCTATACCAGAACAAGACCGGCAGGAACACCACCAGCGACACCAGCTCCAGCAGGCTGAAGAAAAGGCTGCCGGACAGGAACTGGCGGATTTTCTCCGTCTGCTGCATGTGCTTGATGAGCACACCACTGGATATGCGCTCGTAGAAATCCACCGGCAGATTCAACAGCTTATGGAAGGTCTTGGTAGCCAGGCGGATATCGATGCGATTCGTGGCATAGATAAGCAGATAGTTCTGCAGGAACTCCAGCACAGCATTGAACAGCAGCGCCACGCACACCGCAATGCCCAACACCGTGAGAGTCGTGTAGCTCTGGTGCACCAGCACCTTATCCACCACCGTCTGGAAGAAAAGCGGTGTCACAAGGCCAATGGCGCTGATAGCCAGCACAGCCGTGGCCACCTCCCCCAGCAGCTTCTTCTGCCGCGCAAACTCCGGTATGAACCACAGCAGGCCAAAGGGGCGCTCCTCATCCAACAGGGAGAATACGCGCTTGCACAGCACCACCTCGCCGCTGAACTGCTCCTCATACTGCGCCTGGCTGAGCCACTGAATCTCCGGCGAGCGCCCCTGCGCCGGCGGCACGGGATCCCACACGCCGATGAGAGAGGGAGCATCCTCCGCCGGCTGCTGGCCGGGGGGCGGTGGCATCTCCCGCATGCCGCAGAGCACACAAGCCTTGCCATCCTTCTTGACAGCAATGGAGGGGTAAATATGCTCGCGCTCCTCCAGAGCGCTCCATTTGAGGCGCCCGCGGCGTGTGGTGAGCCCCAGGTCATCCGCCATCTTGCGCAGCAGATTCAGGCTGGGTTCCTCCTCCACCGCGTACTCATGCAGCAAGCGGCGCACATCTGCATCCAGATTATGGTGGCGGCAGATGCTCACCAGGCAATACAGGAACGTGTGGCGGCCATCCGCGGCAAAATGCTGATTCGCAAAATTCCGCAGGAAAGCAGCCTTGCCACCCCAGGCCTTCTGCAAGGCGGCTTTCTTCAGGTAAATGACCTTTCCGCTCTCCTGGCTCAGCGGGTCAAACACAGCATAATGCGCTTCCTCGCCCTCCAGCCCGCGGCGGCAGCCAAGGAAGATGACCCAGTTCTCATTCTTCAACTGCAGCAATACAGGAGAACCGAAATGGGCAGACAGCAAATCCAGGTCTGCGTCGTCCTGCCACTCCGGCTTCAGGCGCAGCTTCTGCAGCACCTCCATCACCAGCTCCGGCGAAGCCGCCTGGGCATCATCCAGCAGCGCCTGGATATTGCCTGCATCCGGCACCAGTTTTGCCAATTCCTCCAGGCACTCTCGTGCCGTTTTCTGTGCTTCAGGCATATCCGTTACTCAAAGTTGGGAGAGGAAACATGGTGAGCATGCTCGTGGGCAGGCACAATGTGGTGCACTATCCCCTTTTTCTCCAACTCCGCCACAAACTGTTGCATAGACTCAAACGCACGCATGAATGCCGCCGGGGGCATAATCAGCTGCTGGTCTATTTCTCTGGGCAATTCATGCCCCCCCTGGGTTGGCGCGCCTGCGTAATGAAATAAATCAAGCCGTATCATTCCGGCCGCAAGGCTGATATTGGCCACCCCATCCGTATACACATGTTGTTTCATATTCAGTATTCAGCATTTTATTCCCCGCCTCTCCACCGACCTTCCCCGAGTCTCAGAAAAAGGCAACGGCACCTCTACACGGATACACACGATGCAGAGGTGCCCGATTATGGAATAGGCTGAGAAAGAATCAAGCCTGGCGGCGGCGGCGTGCCACAAGGCCGCAAAGCGCAAGCAGAGAAAGCGTTGCCGTAGCAGGCTCAGGCACATACTCTGCGCTCATCGAAACCATCACCATGCCATCCTCAGCAGTCCAGGACTGCACAGTAAGAACGGCGGAGCAATTGGTCATGCCACCAGCTGCGATCGTAACAGATGCATCCTCGGCAATCTCCAGCCCGGTGAAGGTAAGCACAAACTCTGTTGAACCAGCAGCAACCAGAACATCCGGAGTAAGGCCAAGGGTGAGCACCACGCCCTCCTCCAGCGTGACACCGCTGAGCTGGCTGCTGTTCAAATCACCCAGAATCACATAGTTCTCACCGCTGAGAGTCGCCACCCCGGCAGATGTAATGCCGGAATCAGCAAACAGGGTCAGATTGCTGAGCTCAGTACCCTCGCCATCGAGATGCAGTACAGAGTTCATCAGCACCAGATCTGCAATGGCATACTCACTCACCTTGGAAGATACCGTAAAGCTGACGTCCTCCAAAGTACCGCCCCGCAGCCCCTCCATTGTAACAGAGGTCCCAGTCAGCGTACCCGAGGCGTCCGTGTTCGTCTCATCATCGAACTCCCGGGCAGCCACACTGATGGCATTGGTGAAATTCTCCACGAGATTCAGGCAGGATGCCCCCTGAACAGTAATGGAGGCCCCGCTCTCTGCGCTGGCAGAAAGGGCATTCACGTCCGTCTTGACAACCACGGCCCCCTGCTCCACCACCAGATTACTCTCAAAGAATGAGTAGTCGGTCAAATCACCAGCACCGCCCAGATTCACAGTGCCGGCACCCTTTTTCACAACAATGGCAGTACCAGCAGAATCAATGGCATCCACGCCACTGCCCAGGGTAATAACATCCCCGGCTTCCACGGCATTCAGAATCAGGGTTGCCCCCTCAGACAGATAAATGTCATTAGCGTCACCCGTCCATTCCCCATCGTCATCAAACGCAAATTCTACATTATTGGCAAATTCCAGCGTACCCTTGAGTTCCAGAGTAGCGTCTGCACCTACATAGATTGCACCGCCCATTCCGGTGGCATAACAATCGGAAAAGTTATCGTTCTCCAGCACCATGGTTTCACCATCAGCAACGGCAAACACGCCACCGTCACCATCATTCAGCAGGTTCCGGTAATCATCTGCGACAGCTACGCCGGCAAAAAGTAGCGGTAGTATAAAGCGAGATATTTTCATAAGTTTTCAGTTGTAAAAGATAAAAAAAGGCAATTACTCATGTGCTATACCATATTTACTCTAGCCTGTACAGGAAAAAGTGTAGCAGCATTCATTTTTATCACATGTGCCCCAAAGATTTCACAATTGACTGCACTATCAACACCGTTTTTGAACTTGTCTCTCCTTCTCGAAAAGGCGATTTGTGTGGGGGCTCAAATCTTTCGGAGCACGGGACTTCAGTCCCGAAAACTCAAGCGATGAGGGACTAAAGTCCCTCGCTCCGACAAAAAACAGTTGCTCGCTAGACTCCAATTTGGCACAACATTCCTATAAACCAACACCCCCTGGCTGCATGAGCTGCGGCCAGGGGGTGGAATGAAGGCCTCTCCGCTATTTATCAGAGGCCAGAGCCGGCAATGGCGTAGCGCTTCGTCTCACCATCCTCCTCCTTCTCCAGCTCCAGAGCGTAGGTCGTGTTGTAACGCCCGGCGCCGTTGTCGTAGGAGGCGATTTCAAGGAAATACGTTCCCGTGGCAAGCGTCAGCTCCGTATCCAGGCCGCGAGCGGCGCGCACCGTGGTCGAAAGCGTCTGCTGATAACCAGACTCCGTAGCCTGGTAGAGACGCACCGTGGCGTTCTTCTCA
>JAFYWX010000056.1 GCA_017546445.1 Akkermansia sp.
AAAGCCCGTGAAACGGGCGGCCTATCAATAGCGAGGCGGTGGAGCGCACCGTGCGTCAGCATGGTGCGCGTAACCCCTCGTAAAGCAAAATAAGGAATAGGAACCCGTGGAACGGGTGACAGAGAGGGTTGCTACATATGCGCCTTAATTTCAATATAAATTCTCTAAGAAAGAATAGCTATTTGTTCGTCCTGACACGATTTTAAGCCTCGCGTTCTGTCACCCGTTTCACGGGTTCTAATGACTTTTTACACTAAAACGAGTGGTTTCGCGGCTGACGCCGCTGCACCACTCGCTATTGTTATGTCGCCCGTTTCACGGGCTCAATGTTCCGCTCGCTAACGCGAGCCCGCTGCCCGCCAAACTCCCATCTGACGGGCTGCTTTGATTTACCAGTAGCACCCAACTATGACATACGCCCGCGGAATTGAACACATCAGAAATCCAAAATTCAAAACCCTACATCAGCAAAACCCCCGCCGAGCAGAAGCCAGGCGGGGATTTTGTATCGGGAAAACAATTCCTTACTGAGCAGACTTGGAAGCCTTGTACTGGTTCAGGATATTCATGATTTTCTTACCAGTCTCCGTCTTGGGCTGGAGGATTGGATTCGTCGTCTGCGTGGCTGCAGGCTGCGTGGCCGTGGTCTGAGTAGCCGTGGTCTGGTTGGAGGCAGGCACCAGCTGAGCCACAATATTCGAGGCAGAAGCGCCATTGAGCAGGTTCTGCAGTTTCTCCACCAGGGTGCTGCCCACGGACTCGGTAAGACAATCGCGATACAGCTTACCACCCTGCCAGTTGTTGAAGGTGAAGCGGGCGCTATCCGGCAGGCACTTCTCGCTCTTCAGCACGCGGTAGCGGGTATAACCGCGGGTGAAGTAATCGTACTCAGCATCGGAGCCGTAGTACTTCATATCCGTCAGTTCGTTGTAATTAATGGCCGTAGCCAGAGTGGGGGTAAGCAGTTCCTTACGGCTAACAGTCTTCACGGCGCAGGAGCTCAGTCCCAGAGCCAGCAGCAGCATTGCAGGTATCAGTTTCTTCATATGATTCTTCTATGTGATTTTATGAAACAAGTAGAGTTACACCAGGCAGGTATACAGCACAAACACCCAGTGGGCCACAACAGCAGCCACCAGGCCACCGATGGTGTGGGCCCAGATAGCCTTGCTGGTCAGGTGGCGGTACCCCAGGGTATCAAGCATGGCGGTGTGGGTGCTCAGGTAACCGCTCCAGCACATACCGATGGCGGTGAACACGGCGATGGCATTGCCATCCACCCAGCCGGCATTGATGAAGTTGGGAATAAGCCCCAGAGCAGCACCCACAGCACCGAGAGCGGTGATGGGGAAGGCAATGAGATGCGGGTCCTGGAAGCCAAAGAGAGCCTCGAACACCACGCTGCACTTGGCACCAATCCAGGGCAGAAGCTGCACGCCCTCATAAGCAGCCCCGGTGAAGGTACCACCGGCAGCCGGCCCGAAGGTCAGCAGCATCACCAGAGTGGAAATAATCAGCACACCGGGGATAATGGCAAGGCCCACATCCACACCCGTGCGGCCACCGTCCAGCAGGGAGTCCAGAATACGCTGGAAAAGCGGCTTGGTGTATTCATCCACCTTGGCCTCAGCCAGGTCAGTTACCTCACAGGCGGGCTCCGTGGCAAACTCAGGCTGCTTCTTCAGAATGAAACGCTGCATCAGGCGGGTGGAAACGATGCAACCGCACACCGCACCGAACAGGCCGATGAAGGGCTCTGCATAGAACCCCTGCCCCACCATGAACACAATCACCAGCAGGCCCATACCGAAAGCCGTGCCGAAGTTGGTGAGGGAAATGAACTGGTACTTCTTGAAGTAGGAGCTGAAGCGCTTATCCTGAGCCAGGGCAATAATGGCGGGGTTATCAGAAAGGAAAGTAAGCACAGCGCCCAGGGAGGCCACGCCGGGCAGGTTGAACAGCGGACGCATCAGCGGGCGCAGCAGCTTCTCCAGCAGGCTCACCACGCCGAACTCCACGAACAGGCGGCCGATGGCACCCGTAATCACGCAGATGGCCATGAGGTAGAACACCGTGTTGAGCAGCAAATCATGCGCTGTCTTCATGATGGTGTTGAGCATCTGCGGTGTGCCCATCTGGGAGGCAATGTAGGCAAACAAACCGAACACCACTACCAGGCAGATAATGCCCTGCGGTATATAACTATTGAGCTTGCGGAGGAAGTCTTTCATAACGATATAAGCCCGGGCAAACGGGCGCCCGGGCTTATACCACAAGTGGAAATGTTGTGCAAGTGCAATGCGTGACTTACAACTCGTAATAAGTGTAGCCACTCAGGCCGTTGCGGTAGGCTTCCAGCGCATCACGGCGCTGGCGGGGGGAGATGAGCCCCTGCTCCACGCCACGCTCGGCCAGATTACGGAACTTGGACACCAGGTCCTTGGCATCATACTTCACATAGGAAAGCACATCGGCCACGCTGTCGCCCTCTTCCTCATGCGTGAACACGGGGCGGCCATTTTCCAGGTGCACACTCACCACATTCGTATCGCCCAGCAGGTTGTGAAGATCGCCCAGGGTCTCCTGGTAGGCACCCACCATGAAAATGGCCACATAGTAATTCTCCTTGGGGTCCACCTCATGCAGCGGCAGAGACTTGGCCACGTCCTCGCGGTCGATGAAGTGGTCCACCTTGCCATCGCAGTCGCAGGTGATATCCACCAGCACAGCCTTCTGCGTGGGGCGCTCGCCCAGGCGCTGAATCGGCATCACCGGGAAAAGCTGGTCAATAGCCCAGGAATCCGGCAGACTCTGGAACACGGAGAAGTTGGAGTAGTAATAGTCCACCATGTTATCGGACACCTCCTTCAAATCCTCGGGGATTTCACTCATCTCCGCAATGCGGCGGGAGATAAGCCCCATGATGTGCCAGTAGATAGCCTCGCCCACCCCGCGCTCACGCAGCGTGGCATTGCCGTGGTGGAACATGGCGCGCAGCTGGTCGCGGTAGTAGATGGCATCGTTATAGCACTCCTGGATATTCTTGCGGGTCAGCATGCGGTGCGTCTCATCCAGCGCCAGCAGAATATCATTCGCATTCTCCGGCAAGGCGGGCGGCTGAGCCTCGCTGCCGGGGGCGCTGGTCACGTCCAGCACATTGAACACCAGCACAGCGTGGTAGGCGGAAACAGCGCGGCCGGATTCCGTAACCAGAGTCGGATGCTCCACCCCGTGCTTGGTGCAGAGCTCGCCCACCACCTCCACGATGTCTCGGGCGTACTCCTCAATGGAGTAGTTACAGGAGGAATGGAAGTTGGTCTTGGAGCCATCGTAGTCCACAGCCAGACCACCGCCCATATCCAGCGTGCCCATGGGCGCACCCTCCTTCACCAGGTCGATATAGATGCGGCAGGCCTCGGTCAGGCCACCGCGAATCACCGTCACGTTGGAAATCTGGCTACCCTGGTGGTAGTGCAGCGCCTTGAGACAATGCAGCTTACCTGCTGCCTTCAGCGTATCCACCACGTCGATGACCTGAGCTGCATTCAGACCGAACACAGACTTATCACCGGCGGATTCGCTCCAGTGCCCGGAGCCCTTGGAAGCCAGGCGCACGCGCACACCCAGGTTCGGCTCCACGCCCAGCGCCTCAGCGCGGCGCAGAATGGCCGGCAGCTCGTTGGGCATCTCCAGAATCAGGCAAATCTTCATCCCCATGCGCATACCCATGAGCGCCAGGTCAATGAATTCATCATCCTTATACCCGTTGCACATCAGGAAGGATTCCGCATCGCGCATGTAGGCCATGGCGGCAATCAGCTCCGGCTTGGAGCCGGCCTCCAGCCCGTAGTGGTATTTCTGGCCGTGGGCCACCACTTCCTCCACCACCATGCGCTGCTGATTCACCTTGATGGGGTACACGCCGCGGTACTTACCCGTGTAGCCGGCGGCCTTGATTGCCTTGGAGAAGCTCTTGTTCAGCTCATCAATTCGGGCGTGCAGCAAATCGCGGAAACGCAGCAGCACCGGCACATTTGTGCCGCGCTCCTCCAGCCCCTTCATGATACCCGGCAGACTCACTTCCTTGATGCTGCCATCCGTATCCACCAGGTGCACATTCACCTCACCCGCCTTCGAGACACTGAAATAATCATTACTCCAGTCCTCTACTCCGTACAGTTCGGCAGAATCGGCGGCTGTCCAGTTGCGGACCTTGCGTTTAATCGGGGTTTTACGTGCGGGCATGTCCTTGGGGTGCGTTACGTGTTCGCGCGTTATATATACTACCACGCCCCGCTTGTCAATCAGTAACTTCTCTGCAAACACACATTAAACCCTCATTTTTCACCTGTTTCGGCACCCAAATTCAAAAATTTTGCAGAAAATGTGAAATTTGCATTGCCAAGAATCAAAAAATCGTGTAGACTGTCGCACCCACCCGAGCCGGGAGGCTCACTGAACATTTACTAATTACAAGAAGGAGACAAGATGAACATTCTCGACACTATCGGAAAAGAGCAGATGAAGGACGACGTGACGCCCTTCAACGTTGGCGACACCGTTAAGGTGCACTGCCGCGTGATTGAAGGTGGCAAGGAGCGCGTGCAGATCTTCCAGGGCATCGTGATTGCCAAGCGTGGCGCCGGCATCAACGAGGCTTTCACCGTTCGTAAGATTGCCTACGGCGAAGGCGTGGAACGCTCCTTCCCCATCCACACCCCCAAGATTGCCAAGATTGAG
>JAFYWX010000009.1 GCA_017546445.1 Akkermansia sp.
GACGAACAAATAGCTATACTTTCTTAGAGAATTTATATTGAAATTAAGGCGCATATGTAGCAACCCTCTCTGTCACCCGTTCCACGGGTTCCTATTCCTTATTTTGCTTTACGAGGGATTACGCGCACCATGCTGACGCACGGTGCGCTCCACCGCCTCGCTATTGATAGGCCGCCCGTTTCACGGGCTTTTGAATTCCGCTCGCTGACGCGAGCCATCAGCCCCCACAAATCGCCATCTATAGCGTATAAAGAGGGGGAGCTGGCTCCAGAACGGTGTTGATAATGCAGTCAATTGTGAAATCTTTGGGACACGCGTGGCTGCAGGTAGTATATGTTAGGAAATGAGCGTATTGCGTAATTTTTAGTTGCGCTTCCGCTGCGCAGCATGATATGCTATAGCGCACATAGTTCAAACGAAGCATGATGCGTAAACGATTCAGGAGTATCATTAAGTGGGGCATATTATCGGCATTGGTGGCTGGTGGTGTGTATATGTGGAAGTTTTCGCCCGTGGAGGCGGAAAGCAGGCCGGTGAAGAATGCTACACTCCAGATGACAGTGTTCGGCACGGGTACGCTGGAGGCAAAAACCCGGGTTTCCATCAGTTCGTATGAAACGGGGCAGATTCAGCAGATTCATGCCGACCAGGGAGACAGCATTGCGAAAGGGACTCTTCTGGTGGAGATGAATGCCGAGGATATTATGCAGCAGCTTTCGGTGGCAGAGGCAGATCTGGCTATATCGCGTGCGGCGTTGCAGCGTTGTGATGCCGAGATTGAGGCAGCAAAGGCCACTCTGGAATACACCCGGGTCACCTATGACCGCATGGAAAAACTGCTGCAGACAAGCTCCGTCTCGCAGACAGATTTTGATAAAAGCCGTCAGGCGTATCAGGTGGCTACGGCTAATCTGAACCAGACCGAAAAGCGTCGGCTGGAGGTAGAGGCCGAGATTGTGCGCCACGAAGCACAGATAAAGTACTACAAAAGTAAACTGGCGGAAACACGGTTGGAAGCGCCATTCGATGCACTGGTCATCCGCCGCAACCGCGAACAGGGCAGCATCGTTAATCCCGGTGTTTCCATCATGGATATTGTTGATACTTCTCAGATATGGGCATCGGTCTGGGTGGATGAAACTGCCATTGACAGCATACGCCCCGGGATGAAGGCTGATATCGTTTTTCGCGCTCTGCCTCAGCAGAAGTTCACCGGCACGGTGTGCCGCACATCCCGCGAAACCGACAGAGAGACTCGCGAATATCGTGTGGATATAGCGCCCGATACCCTGCCGGAGAACTGGGTGCTTGGCCAGAGACTGGAAGTGTGCCTGCATGTGGGCAAGGTGGAGGATTGTCTTGCTGTGCCCAATAACCTGATTTGCCGAGAGCAGCAGCGCACCTTTATTCTGGTGGAGGAAGAAGGCCGCATTGTGGAGCGCGATGTAAAGCTCGGGGTGCAGTCCCGTGAGCAGACGCAGATTCTCTCCGGTTTGAGCCTTAGTGACCGTGTTATCATGCATCCCCTGAAGCACCGCGAACACGTCAACCGCCGCATTGCTCAATGATTAATCTGGCTTTCAAGGATATACGCCACAATCTGGGGCGTTTCCTGCTGACCACCGCGGGCATTAGCCTGCTGCTCATTGTGGTGATGGGCATGGGCGGTATCTACCGGGGGCTCATTCAGGAGGCCACGCTCATCATAGACCGCGCCGGGGCAGATATCTGGGTGGTGCAGAAGGATACCAAGGGTCCGTTTGCAGAGGTCTCCAAGTTGCCCCGGAACCTTGAGTACCGTATTGAAGCGGTGGCTGGTGTGGCCTCTGCAGAGCCCTTTGTCTCGCACACAGTGCAGCGCAACAAGGAGAACCGCGTGCTGCGCCTTACCATCCAGGGCGTGGCAGATGATGGCTCGTGGCTTCCCATTATCCAGGGGCGTGCCCTGCAAGCCGGTCATTTTGAAATGCTCGCCGATAAATCGGCCAGGTTGCCGCTGGGTTCCACATTGAAACTGGGCAAGGATGTCTACACGGTGGTCGGTATCACCGGACGCATGAACTCCCCCTCCGGCGATGCGATGGTCTTCCTGTCGCTGAATGATGCCATGGCCGTGCAATCCGACATACCTGCGGAAACCATACGTCTGGAGCGCCAAGCGCGCTTGCAGCGTTTCGATACTCTGCCACAGGGGAATACCTCGGTGGATCACGCGGATATCCTGATGAGCGAGACCCACCGCCCAGCAGCCTTGCCCGGCAGGCAGATAAGTGCGGTGCTGGTGAAGGTGCTCCCCGGGCACAGCATTGAGGCGGTGCTGGAGAAGCTACGCTCCATACCGGATGTGACGGCCTATACAGCGGATGAGCAACGTGAAATCATGCTCAGCGGCTTTGTTGCCCGCTCCCGCAAGCAGCTGCTGCTATTCCGCACGATTCTCATCATTGTTTCAACTGTGGTCATGACTCTTATCCTCTACACTCTTACGCTGGATAAACTGCACGATATCGCCATGCTCAAGCTCATTGGAGCACGCAACGGTGTCATTATTAACATGATCCTGCAGCAATCGCTACTTATCGGCATTCTGGCCTTTGGTATGGCGCGTTTCTGCGGTGAGTGGGTTTACCCGTTCTTCCCACGCCGTGTCGTTTTGGTCAGTTTTGATTTGTGGGTGCTATTCGGCATTGTGGTCGGTATATCCGTGCTGGCCAGTTGTGCGGGAATCATCAAAGCTATGAGAACAAACGCAGGAGAAATCCTTTCATGAAATCTGTTGCTCTTTCTGCAGAAAATCTGTGCAAGACGTATGGCGCCGGGGAAACGGCGGTCCATGCGCTCGACCAGGTGTCTTTTTCCATGCATGCCGGAGAAATCGTGGCGCTTCTCGGACCCTCTGGTGCGGGAAAATCCACTCTGTTGACCTCCCTGGGGCTCATTCAGCCGCCGGATTCGGGGCGTATTACCATCGGGGGTAAAACTGTGTTTGATGACGACTACCGGGTGAATGTGCGCGATTTCCGCCGTAACAACATCGGATTCGTCTTCCAGAAAGCCAACCTCCTCCCGTTCCTGACCGCCAGAGAGAACATCCGCATCGCCCTGGAGGTCAATGACGCATCATCAAAAGAATCAAAACTGGTGGCGGATGAGCTATTGGAGCATTTTGAGCTTGGTGCCCGAAGAAACTTTCTGCCCGCGCAGCTTTCCGGTGGGCAGCAGCAGCGTGTAGCTATAGCCAGAGCTTTGGCGAACAAACCCAGCCTGCTGCTGGCCGATGAGCCCACGGCTGCGCTCGACAGCCACATGGGGCGTAAGGTAATGGAGCTTCTCAAGAATGTGGCTCACTCACACAATACAGCTGTGTTGGTTGTAACCCATGACCACCGTGCTATCGATGTATTTGACCGCATTTTCATCATGGAAGACGGTAAACTCCGAGAGAAGTAATGAAAACCACCCGGGGGTTATTTCAGGTCGAGCCTATTCTCTGTTGCTTCAGCTTCTCCACAGAGACAGGCTCAGCCTTGCCGATAGCGTAGCCCTTTGCGTGAATACTATGGCAAGGAACTGTTCAAGGGGTTCAAGAAAACGGCCAGGGAAAAAGCCCCTGGGGCGAGGCCTGAGGATGTTGCGTCAGCATGTCGGATTTTCCCCCTCCTGTCTTGCATGAAAGCAGCATCTGGTGTAAACTGCTTGCTCAATCCAAAACGTCATCTATGGGTATTCAGTTACAGATTGTTCAGGACGCAGACATGGCTCAGTTCAAGCATGATATGCAGGAGGCTTTTCAGAAAGGAGCTGAAGCTGAGTTTGGCAATATCACGGAGCAGATTCTACCCGAGTCTCACATCAACGCTTCCCTTATCAAGTCTGGAAGCGTGGCTTATGCTGCCATAGAGGATGGGCGTATAGTCGGTGGCGCGATTGTTCAAATCGATTCGCAGACCCACCGCAACCATTTGGATTTTCTGTATGTGAAATGTGGTGTGCAGAGTAGGGGGGTAGGACAAGCAATCTGGAATGCGATAGAGCAGCTGCACCCGGAAACTATGATCTGGGAAACAGGCACCCCATATTTCGAGAAACGCAATATCCACTTCTATGTGAACAAGTGCGGCTTCCATATCGTTGAGTATTACAACGATAAACATCCCGATCCCAATATGCCGGACGTGCCAAACACGTCGGATATGCCTGATACCGATGACATACCGGGCTTTGAACAAGGCTTTTTCAGATTTGAAAAGAGGATGAAGTAACAATCCTGCTTAGATAGGTGCAACGGCTTTTAAATTGAAGTATCGCTTTGATTACTTGCGGCGGCGGCGGACAGCCAGACCTGCGAGGACAAGCAGAGAAAGCGTAGCCGTAGTAGGCTCAGGGATGATACGGTTCATTATATTCGTAGGTGGTTGTCTGAGCAATGGGGAGATTATAGGCCTTCGTCTGACGGATGAGCAGCCACCGCTATACGTGCATGACTCCCAAATTGAGCTGGTGAAACGCGGCAACAAGACTCTTGTTATTCCCGAAGGAACTCCCGAGTCCCAGCTGGGGATTCTGATTAACAAGTTCACAAGGGGGCAAATAGAAACGCCCCCGGTGACTAGGCGGGAGCGTTCCAAGAGAATCGTATCAGAGAGCAATTATTCTGATGACCCCATTATAGCCAATCATGACTGTTTGTCAATAGTTTGACGAAAATTTTTTGCTTTTCTTATGCAAGAGATGCACCCGGCCGGGGGTCAAACCGACCGGGTGGAGCCTTCTTGCTCATCGTGTGACCTTCATCACAAACAGTATAACCTGTAAGATGAGCACTATCAGCTCAATCATGGTAATTGCTCTCATGATTATTCTCTTCCAGTCAGGTTTAACTGCTGTTCCGTACCCTTGCGAACACATCACATCAGCGGACAGGACTGGTATACTCCCCGCTGAGAGGTGACGTAGCCACCTACCAGCCGAAACTGATAGCGGAAGAGCGCAGCGAGTCTAGCATATAGCCGCCAGTCGTTCAAGTCTGAACGGCTTATACTTTTGACATCCCAGAAATGTATGATGCCTACAGAAAATCAAATTCCACAATGTTTGGGCTTGACCCGAAAAGGGGCGAGGTGAACGATGGGATTCCCCCTCCGGGGCCGCGGCAGAGCCTTTGGTGCAAAGGTGCCCGAAGGGAAGTGTCGGCTCGGCCGGATGGACTGCCATCGGCAGTCCATCCCCACAACAACCTCCGGTTGCCGTGTGTTCGAATCCTGCCACGCTATAAAGCAAGAAGCCCCGCACCTTTATCAGGTACGGGGCTTATTGTTCAAGGGTGAACGATGGGATTCCCCCTCTGGGGCCGCGGCAGAGCCTTTGCTGGCGCAAAGGTGGCCCGCAGGGAGGTGTCCCTGCGGCTCTGCCGGATGAACTGCCGGTGGCAGTTCATCCCCACAACAACCGCGAGCGGTTGTCGTGGCTTCGAATCCTGCCACGCTAATGCACAAAAAGCCCCGCACCTTAACAGGCACGGGGCTTTTTCTTCAAGGGTGAACGATGGGATTCGAACCCACGACAACCGGAACCACAATCCGGGGCTCTACCGCTGAACTACGTTCACCATCGAGTCTTGCACCGAAGTGCGACGGCATTATACATGGTATCGAAGAAGAATGCAAGCTTATTTTTGACAAAAATGCATCTTTTTTCTACGCTTTTTTCTACGCGATGCGTGAGTGGATTCGGGTTGGTATGCAGAAGTGCAGGGGTATTAGTGCTTTAGGGCGCGGATGCGGTCAATGGTATTGTAGATACCGGCCAGGAGGGTGCCGCTGATGCTGTGCCAGACGCAACAGATGGCTGAGGCTACGGCGGCTTCCGGCATGGCAGGGAAGTGGCGACCTGCCAGCACGGTGGCCAGGCCGGCATTCTGCATGCCGACCTCAATGCTGAGTGTTTTGCACTTGGCGTGGTTCATGCCGGTGGTGCGCCCCACCACGAAGCCGAGCACGTAGCCCAGGGCGTTGTGCGCAAAGATGGTCAGGAAGATGAGCAGCCCGCTGGTGAAGAAGCTGCTGCCTTTGGCGGCGGTGACACCGCCCACGATGCAGGCCAGGCCGATAACGGAGAGCCCGGGCATGATGCGCGTAATTTCTACATAGGCGGGGCGCTCGCCCCATTTTCCATTGCAGAAGGCGCCGATGGCCACCGGCAGGATGGTGACGAACAGGATGCTGCGGAACATGCCGATGGCATCCACATCGATATTCTCACCGGCGAGCCAGAGCATGAGCAGCGGGGTGAGGAAGGGGGCCAGGAGGGTGGAGGCGGTGGTCATGCCCACGGAGTAGGCCACATCTCCCTTGCAGAGGAAGCTCATGATGTTGCTGGAGACGCCGCCGGGGCAGCAGCCTACCAGGATGAGGCCTGCGGCAATGCCACGCGGCAGGTCAAAGCAATGCACGAGCCCCCAGGCCACCAGCGGCATGATGCTGAATTGCGCCAGAGCACCGATGAAGATATCCAGCGGGCGGGCGGCCAGAATGCGGAAATCTGCCGGGCGCAGGGTAAGCCCCATGGTGAGCATGATGAAGCCCAGCACCATGGCCTGGATATCGCCCTGCACCCAGGTGAACAGGCCCGGCAGCACAAAGGCCAGGGCTGCAATGCCGATGATAAAGGGCGAGGTGTAGCGCGAAAGGATGGTGCTGAATTTCTGGATAAGACTAAGCATAAGCAGTAGTTATTGAGCAGGTTTCCACAGTCTGGCCAGCTGGGCGCAGAGCATCAGCTGCACCTGGTGGAATACCATGAGCGGCAGCAGCAGGTTGTTATCCAGTGTGCCGAAAATGGCCATCATCATGGGTGCTCCCACGGCCAGGCTTTTCTTGGAGCCGCAGAAGACGATGGTGATGCTGTCCTCGCGGTTGAATCCCAGCCAGCGGGAGGCATGCCAGGTGATGGCGAAGGTGAGGCAGAGGAAGATAACACACACCAGCACAAGCCCGGCGAGCTGGGAGTACTGCAGCTTGTCCCAGTATCCGCCGGCGGTGGCATTGGAGAACGCGGTGTAGACCACCAGCCAGATGGTGGCGCGGTCATTCCAGCTGATGAGCGTCTTATGCCCCAGCACCCACTTGCGGAGCAGCGGCTGGCACAGCTGGCCGGCCACAAACGGCAGCAGAATCTGGTAGCATATCTTCAGCACTGTATCCAGCCCCACCTGGGTGCCGCTGCCATCTGTGGCAAAGAGCAGGCTCACCAGGAAGGGAGTCAGGAACACGCCCAGCAGGCTGGAAACAGAGGCTGAACAGACCGCAGCCGGTACATTGCCACCCGCCAGTGAGGTGAAGGCGATGCTGCTCTGCACGGTGGACGGCAGGCAGGCCACATAAACCAGCCCCATATACAGCGCTGCGCCCACCAGCGGTTCAAACACGGGGCGAAGCAGGGGGATGGCAATGGGGAAGAAGATGAAGGTGAAGGCAAAGACCATGCTCTGCAGTCGCCAGTTCAAGAGCCCCTCCACCACCGATTTGCGGGAGAGCTTGACGCCGTACAAGAAGAACAGCAGCACAATGGCCGCATTGGTCAGCCCATCAAAGAACGCCATGCCGCCCCCGTGGCAGGGGATGACAAGCCCCAGCACCAGGCTGATGAGAATCCCCGTGGTGAAAACGTCAAAATAGCTGCGAATCTTACCGAGGATTCCCATGCCTGAAAGGGGGTGGGGTTACTTGCGCGGCGGGAACTCGTAGGAAACGCGACCCGTGGAAGCGTTGAACACGAGATAGGCATCGAACTTCTTGCCGCTCTTGTGGCTGGTGAAATCCTTGATGAGCTCCGTCTTGCCCTTGGTGAGCAGCTGGGTGATGGGCACAATACCCAGCTCGATATCGCACATGGTGCGCGGAATCACAAGCGGCTTGCGCGTCTTGCCATAGGTAAGGCCGCTCACATGCCAGGCGGATTCCGTCTCAATCAGGTCGTATTCACCCTTGCTCTTCACCTTGACCGGGCCGTGGTTGGTGCCCTTGCTCAGGTCTTCTGCAGCGGCAGAGGCGGCGGTAAACTTCTTGTCCGCCTTGTCCTTGCTGCCTTTCTGGCGAGCCTCACGGGGCGGGAATTCAAAGCCCACGTTGCCCTTCTTGTCATCCAGCACCAGGAAGGCGTCGAATGCACGGTTGGTGCGCTGGGAAACAAAGCCCGTAATCAGCTCGCTCTTACCCTCGGCCAGCACCTGGCGCAGCACGTCTTCGCCAATCTCCTTGCCCAGAATGTTGCGGGACATGGTGAAACCCTTGCGGCCACCGGCCTGGGTGAATTCCGGCACACTCCACTGCTTGTCGTTCACCTGTAGCTCCAGCTCGCCCTGGTCCTTCACCAGCACGCAGCCGGCCACCTGGGCAGGAGCTTCCTCTGCCTTGGCTTCGGCGGGACGGTCAGAATCGAAGTAGAACTCTGCCTTCCAGGTGCTGCGGGCGGTCTGGGGCTCCACCATGCGCAGACCTGCCTTGAACGGCTTGCCGAACTTCGAGCGGAAACCGTCCATCACGGGCAGGGAACCCTGGCTGATGAGCTCGACGAGCTGGTCATCCGTGAGGGTAAGGCCAGCATGCACGCGGCGGATGCGGAACTTGCAGTTGTTGCAGGAAATGGCATCCACGCGGCTGCCAAGCCCCTTGGCACCGCAGCTGGGGCACACGAGCTCCAGGTCGGGGTTCTTGCCGTTCTTCATGTAATCTCGCACCGCCTCCACAATATCCGTGGTGTAGGTGCGAATGTCCTTCATGAAGGTATCTCGGTTCAGACGGCCGCTCTCCATCTGCTTGAGGCGGTATTCCCATTCGCCGGTCAGTTCCGGGCTGGAAAGCGTGCTGAGGCCAATCTTGCCCAGCAGGTCAATCAGATCCATACCGCGGCGGGTGGCCATGAGCTCCTTGCCTTCGCGGGCAATGTACTCCTGCGTGATAAGACCTTCGATAATGGCCGCGCGGGTGGCAGGCGTGCCCAGGCCGCGCTCCTTCATGGCATCGGCCAGGTCCTCATCCTCCACCAGCTTGCCGGCAGTTTCCATGGCTGTGAGGAGCGTGGCTTCCGTGTAGGCGGCGGGGGCCTTGGTCTGGTCGGCCGTGGCTTCCACCTTGCTGGCGGTCACGGCTTCCTTGCTGTTCACCTTGCAGAGCTCGTCCTTCTTGCGCTTATCCGGGCCATACAGGGCGCGCCAGCCCGGGGTGAGCATGACTCGGCCGTGGGTGTAGAAATAGTCCTCTGCGCCGGGGCTGGTCACCACCGTGGTGCGTTCGGTGTCCTCGTACTCTGCGTTGGGCATGAATACACCCAGGAATCGCTGCACCACCAGGGTGAAAATGCGGGCGGCATCGCCGGAAAGCTGCACAAACTTGCCCGTGGGGATGATGGCGAAGTGATCGCTCACCTTCGAGCTGTCGAACACGCGCTTGTTGGGGCGCACACTCTTGTTCTCCAGAATGCCGCTGGCAAAGGGAGCAAACTCCGGCATATTCTCGGCAATGGCGCCGACCGTGCGGGTGGCCACCTTCAGGTAGTCATTCGGCAGGAACTTTGAATCCGTACGCGGATAAGTTAGCACCTTGTGCTTTTCGTAGCACTCCTGGGCAATCTGCAGCGTGCGGCGGGCAGAGAAACCGAAGCGGTTGCTGGCCTCCTTCTGCAGAGACGTGAGGTCAAAGAGCAGGGGGGCTGGCATGGAGACCGGCTTGCGTGTCTCCTTCACGCTGCCTGTGCGGCCCTGACAGCGTGCGGCAATGGCTGCGGCTGTCTCGGCATCCCAAATGCGCTCCTTGGTGCGCTGAGGTGCCTTCTCGTCCTTCTTCCAGGCCGCGTCAAACCAGCGGCCCTCGTAGCTGCCACCCTTTGCGGTGAAGGTGGCGTGCACTTCGTGGTAAGTCTCCGGAGTGAAAGCCAGGATATCCTTCTGGCGGGCGGCGAGCAGGGCCAGCGTAGGCGTCTGCACGCGCCCCGTGGGGGTGACATTGAAACCGCCCACGCCGCTCTGCAGGGCTGTCAGCGCGCGGGTGCTGTTCAGGCCCACCAGCCAGTCCGATTCACTGCGGCACACGGCAGCATCGGCCAGGTTCATCATCTCCTCATCGGATTTGAGGGCATTCCAGGCCTCCAGAATAGAATCATCCGTCATGCTCTGCATCCAGAGGCGGCGAATCGGCTTCTTGATTTTGCCGAAACGGATGATATTGCGGAAAATGAGCTCACCCTCGCGCCCGGCATCGCATGCATTCACGATACAGGTCACATCCTTGCCGCGGGCCAGCTTCAGCACCTTGCGCAGGCGGTCTGCAGATTTATCAATGGGCTCCAGCTCCATGGTGCGGGGCATCACGGGCAGGTACTCCATCTTCCAGGGCAGGCTCTTGCCGTCCTCGGTCTGCGGTTTCTTCTGCTCCACCAGATGACCCACTGCCGAGGTGATAATCAGGGTGTCATTGGAAAAACTCTGGCCGGAGTCATCCTTCTTGAACTTACCTAATTGCTTGCCCAGCACACGCGCCAGGTCGGCGGCAACACTGGGTTTCTCGGCTATAATAAGAGTCTTGGACATGGCAGGAAAATTGTTGGCGCCCGAGGCGCTTCGCTGGGTTATATTAGTGACAGAAAAATGGGCTTTTTGTCAAGCTTAAAGCGCGTCACGGCGCGGAAAATTCGCATTTCGGCAGCAGATAAAAAGCGACCCGGATTTGACTCCGGGCCGCTGGTAAAATTTGCTTGCAGGAATGGTTTATCAGCTGTAGGCGGATTCCACGCGGGCAGCCACGTCCTTGTAGCCGTAGTCCACCTCGTAGATAGCCTTGAGCGTCTCCACACTCTTCTCCTTGTTGCCGGCTTCGTCGTAGAGCACGCCAATCATGTACAGCACCTCCTTCTTGGTGTCGTCCATGGTAAGGAGTTCCTTGTCGGCTTCCTGGAGCTGGCGGATAGCCATATCCACCATGTTCTTGGCGTGGTAGCACTTGCCGAGCATGAGCATGGACTTGATGCGGATGTTCGGGTTGGTGCGGGCGCGCTGCAGGGCGGGGATGGCCTCGGTAAACTCACCGGCATCGAACAGAGCCTGGCCGAGCTTGAACTGAAGCTGGGCATCGGTCGGGTTGGCTTCCACGCGGGCGCGGGCATCAGCCACCACGGCCTGGGCAATTTCAGCCTTGCGCTGGGCAAGCGTGGCAGCAGCCTCCTCGTTGGTCGGGTCGGCAGCCAGCACCTGTTCGTAGTAGGCAATCTCAGCCTGCATGGCCTTCTCGTGCATAGCCATGGCCTTGTCGCTCAGGGCAACGTCGGCCTCGCCACCCAGCTGGAAAGCGTAGGCATAGAAGGAGTAAGCGTTGGCGTAATCCTCCATCTGCTCGTATACGGAAGCAATGTCCTTCACCACGGGCAGGTTGGTGGAATCAACTGCATACTGCTCGGAAAGTTGGGCCAGACGGGCTTCCAGTTCGGCCTGGGTAAGGCCCATCTTATCGCCGCTTTCGAGGTCGGCCGTGGCGTTGGCGTTCTTCATCTTGGTGCGGAAGTCGCCCTTGCCTTCCCAGTTACCCTGCTTCATGGTAGCGCGGGCAGAGCAGTCCTTCTCACCACGCATGGCGATGGGGTCGGTGGGGTCTACCTTGAGCACGCGGCGATAGGTCTCTGCGGCCTCGCTGAACTGCTCGTTCTTGATGTAGTGGTTGGCCAGCAGGTGCAGGTGCTTCTTGGCATTCGGCATGCCCTGGCAGATGGTTTCCAGTGCAAAGGCGGCAATATCCGGCAGGTTCAGCTCATTGGCGGCGGCAAAAAGAGCCTCATTGGCGGAAACGCAGTAGGGGTCGCGTTCCAGGTCATCCTCAACGTTCACAAGAACGGCCTCGGGATCCTTACGGGAGGTGGTGACGCGAATCCCGCCAAACAGAGAAGATCTGCGACCGGCCTCAGGGGCCGTCTTCACCTCGCATGCGCGCAGCAGTTTGCGACCTTCCAGGAAGCCGGGAACGCGCTTCACGAGAGTCTTGAGAATGGTTACTGCGTACTTGTAATTCTTTGTCTGTACGGCCTGAAGCGCCTTTTTCCAAAGGGCCTGCTGGTCTGCCGCAAGTTGACGATCAGTAATGATTGTTATAGCCATAAGAGAGTCCTAATGAAAATATGGAAGAAACCGGGACATACCAACGCCTTTACATTGGTTCCCAATGCATCTGCCATACTTCTATCACAAATAGGCAATGATTTCAACCTTGTTTTTCTGAAATTTTCTGGCAAAATGGCTGCGGAATGAGAACAGACGCACTTTTGAGCCGATTTGGGTATTGCAGCCGCCGCGAAGTAGCGCAGTGGCTGAAGCGTGGGCGGGTGACTCGCAACGGCACCCCCATCAAATCCCCGAGCGAGAAGGTGGAGCCGGAGGAGGTGCTCATTGATGGTGAGCCTGTGGAGTTCCCCCGCGGTATCTACATTGCGCTGAATAAGCCCCTGGGCTGCACCTGCAGCCACAAGGAAGAGGGAGAGCTGGTGTATGACCTGCTGCCGCCCCAGTGGCTGAGCCGGAATCCCGTGGTGAATACCGTGGGCAGACTGGATAAGGAGACCAGCGGCCTGCTTCTGCTGACGGATGATGGCGCTTTTGAACACGCCCAGACCAGCCCGAAGCGTCACGTGCCCAAGGTGTACGCATTCACTACCACCGCGCCCATTCCTGCCAGCGCTGTGGCCTTATTTGCGAGCGGCGAGCTGGTGCTCGATGGCGAAAGGACGCCCTGCCTGCCGGCGGAGCTTGTGATTACCGGCGAGCAATCCGGCAAACTGACCCTGCACGAGGGACGCTACCACCAGGTGCGCCGCATGCTGGCCTCCGTGGGGGCACCGGTGGATACGCTGGAGCGCATCGAAATCGGGCCGCTGAAGCTGGCCGATTTGAATCTGGAGCCCGGCGAATGGTGCGAGATTGACCCTGCCATTTTTGCCAGATGAGCTACGATATGCCCATAGCGGTTGTGCCGGAGTTCCGTGTCCTGTATGAGGATGACGGCGTACTGGCTGTGGATAAGGCCGCGCCGCTGCTCACACACCCGACCGGGGAGAAGAATGAACCCACGCTCTGGCATGGGCTGCATGAGCTCCTTTGCTACGAGGTCTCTACCGGCGGGCAGGTCTCGCTCATCAACCGTCTGGACCGCGAAACAAGCGGTATCACCCTGGTGGCCAAGAATGCCGAGGCTGCGCGCGAGCTGGGCAAAGCCATGCAGGCGCGCCTTCTGCATAAGGAGTATCTGGCTGTGGTGCAGGGCACCCCGCTGTGGGAAAGCGCCTGCTGCGCCGAGCCTATTCTGCGCATGGAGCAGGTGGCGCAGACCCGCATCCACGTCCGCCAGTGCTGCCACCCGGATGGGAAGGATTGCCGCACTGAGTTTTATGTGCTGCGCCGCTGTGGTAATATGTCGCTACTGCGCTGCGTGCCGCACACCGGGCGCATGCACCAGATACGCGTGCACGCGGCCCACATGGGATTCCCCCTGGTGGGTGATAAGATATACGGCGGAGATGAGTCCTGCTACCTTGATTTCATCACTGAAGGTTGGACAGAGAACCTGGCACAGCGGCTTCTCTTCCCGCGCCACGCGCTGCATGCATACCGCCTGACCTTTCCCTGGCGCGGCCAGGAAATTACCGTGGAAAGCCCGCTGCCGGGGGATATGGAGGCCCTGATGAATAAGGATTAGGGATTAAGGATTAAGGATTAAGGATTAGGGGTTGGTATGTAATATAGGCGGGCGCCCGCGGAAATTAATACACCCGAAATTCAAAGCTCCGGGTTTCAGCTTGTGAAGCCTCCACCCGGAGCGTTATTTAAGTGCAGTTCGTTGCTTTAGAACTGAATGCGGTAACCCACCGTTGCGTTATAGTTCGTGTAGTCGCTTCTCAGCTCCACAGCGCCGTCGGCAAAGATGCTGCCGGAGCCGACAGGCACGGAGATGCCGGCGCCCAGTTCCACACCGAAGGCACCCAGCTCTGCGCTCTCGATACCGGCGCGGGTGGCATAGCCGTTGATGCCCACGCCAGTCTTGCTCTGGCGGTCACCCAGGTCATACTTCACCAGGGCGCGGGCCTCGAATCCGCAGGCGCGGTTCAGCATGCGCTGGCCTACCACGGCGGCATAGCGGGCACCTGCGCCGGCTGTCACGGTATCCAGACTCTGCTTGCCCACATTCAGGGCGGCATCTGCCCCGCTTTCGCTGTAGCTGTCCACCTCCGTGTGGCGGTAGGAGATATTGACCACCGGGCTCAGCGTGCTGCGGTTGCTCAGCTTCATGCTGCGGCTCACTTCATACATCAGGCCGAAAGCGGTGCCATCCGTATCGCCGGATGTGTTGTAACCGCCGGCGGAGTGGCTCACCGTGCGCTTGTAGTCGGCCTCCATAGTGCCCACGGTGCCGATGAAGGCGTGGCTCCAGCGGCCGCGATTGTAGCGGGCAAAGGCGCTCACATAGGTGGTATCCATATCGCCCTTGAGACTGTCCGGGGCATCGCTCTGCAGGTCACCATGCATAGCGGTGAGAGCCAGGCCGAGGGTAAGCTTGTCATTCACCTGCATGCCGGCACCCAGGGTGCCGCCCCTGCTGGTGAGCGTGTAACCGGCAGCAGTGCTGTCGGCATCCTGCTCAGCGCGGTTGCCCTCAGCATTCACCCAGGCAAAGAAGCGGGAGCCCGTCTGCTTGCCGGATTTTTCGCTTGCAAGGGTGATGGTGTTGGCCGTGTTGCCGGTCATGCTGCGGTTGCGGATAGCGCTCAGCTGGCGTTCCACATCGCCGGAAAGCGCCTGATCCAGCACCGCTGCCGAAGCACCTGCCACAGCGGCCATGTCGCGGTCAGTGGCGGTGCCGGCATCCACAGCATTCAGAATACCGGCCAGAGCACCCTCGGGGGCATTCTTCTGCGGTCGGCTGTTCAGGAACACATCCGTCATCAGTTCAACAGCGGCGCGGCCATTGCCGGTGGTGGGGGCCACCTGTTCGGTCACATAGGTCTCCGTGCCCAGAATCGTGAGCGTCAGCACCGTGCCGCCCTCATTCCAGGACAGGGTATACTCCTCGCGGTTGTCCTCAGAGCGCACGCGCTCGGTTTCGGCATCGCCGTTGAACGTAAGCGTGCCCTTGAATTCATCCTTCAGCGACACCAGTGTGAGCGTTTCGCCTGCATCCTTGTTGCTCAGCACCTCATCCGTCAGCTGCACATTCAGTGTTGTGGCGCCTTCCAGTTTCCCGGTTACCAGCCTGGAATCCGCATGGGCAAAGTTCAGCTCCTGCAGGCTTACAGAATCTGCCTCCAGATAGGCTGCTGCATCGGCCGTGCCCAGGGTCAGGATGCCGTTTACCACCAGATTATCAGCCGTGCTCTCACCCTTCTGCAGCGTCAGCGAACCAGGGGTCTCCGTGGTGCCCACGCCGTCGGCGGTCAGGCTTTCCAACACCGTCTCGCCGGGCATGCTGCGGCGCATCGGCTGAGCCCCCAGATACACGGTGGACTGGCTGTTCCCCAGGGCTGTGATATCCAGAGAAGCGTTCTGTGCCACGATGCCGGTGTAAACCGTACCCTGCCACTCGTCGGCATCCAGCTTCACGCCCGTGTTCAGCTCCACAACACCGTTCAACTCCTGGCCCTGCATATTGTAGCATCCCTTGCCGCTCAGCGTCACATCGGCAGCGCTGGCATCCAGCTGATCGGCGTTCAGGGTCACACCATCAACAATGACCATGGAGGAAGCCGCTGCGCTCTCCACCGTTGTGTCCAGAGCTGCCCCGAGTTCCAGAGTGCCGCCGTTGAGCTGAATGGCCGAGACCGCTTCTCCCTTGCTGTTCACAAAGTCCTCAGCATTCGATTCGCTGTAAGTAATCGTATCGCCCTCGGCCACATGGAACACAGTACCCACGCCGCTGCCGTAGGCATGCAGGGTGCCGTCTGCAGCAAAATCGAAAGTGGCATTTTCATCACCCACCAGCTTCCAGGTCGCGCCGTTATCGGTGATGGTACCGCCCTCTGCAATCGTGATATCCCAGCAGGCTGCCTCGAAACCGGAGTTGGTGCTGTTCGGCGTCGTGCTGCTGCCGATGAAATAGCCGGTTACATTCCTCACCTCCGTGGTCGATTTAAAGTTCTCAACATCCACTGTAATCTGGCCCGCCAGATTCACCGTGCCGGAGTCAGCGCTCTCAATCGTACCGCCCAGGGTAGTATTACCGTTCAGCGACAGCGTTGCGTTATCAGCCACCGTAATCGTTCCCTTGGTGGTCAGATTTCCTTCAAAGGCCGAGCTGCTGTTCTCTCCGAAGCTGAGCGAGTCTACCTGCACGTTACCGCCCATGGTACCGCCCTCGGTCAGTTCCAGCTCTACCTGACCGATGATGTCACCGCTCCAGTTGCTGCAATCCCCATTCAGTGTCAGCTTGCTGCCTTCATTCAGCATCAACGAGCCGCTACCCATCAGGGCAGAGTCAATCACATGTGCTCCATCGGCAAGCGTGTGGTTGAAGCTGCCCAGGTCAATTGAGGAATGCGCATTACCCAGGGAACTCAGCTCCAGGGTAGTTGCAGCACCGGTCAGCTTCACTGTGCCGTTCCAGTCGCTGCCGAGCCCCACCCCGGTATTCAGCGCGTTGGCATCGGCACCCAGCGTGTAGCATCCCTTGCCGCTCAGTGTCACACCGGCTGCGCTGGTATCCAGCTGGCTGGCGTTCAGGTTCACCCCCTCAGCAATGACCATGGAGGAAGCGGCTGCGCTCTTTACTGTTGTGTCCAGCTCAGACTGGAGCACCAGCGTACCTCCATTCAGCTGAATGGCCGAGGCTGCCTCACCTTTGCTGTTCACAAAGTCCGCTGCATTCGATTTGCTGTAGGTGATAGAGTCGCCCTCTGCCACATGGAACACAGTACCAACGCCGCTGCCGTAGGCATGCAGGGTGCCATCATCCTCGAAATCGAAGGTGGCATTCTCATCACCCACCAGCTTCCAGGTCGCACCGTTATCGGTGATGGTACCGCCCTTTGCAATCGTGATATCCCAGCAGGCAGCCTCGAAACCGGAGTTGGTGCTGTTCGGCATCGTGCTGCTGCCGATGAAATAGCCCATGACCTCCTTTACTACAGAATCGGGCGTGAAGGTGTCCTTGTTCACCGTAATGGTGCCGCCCAGATTCAGCGTACCGCTGTTCTCAATCTTGCCGCCGATGCTGGAAGCGCCTTTAATGCTCAGGCTTGCACCGGTTGCCACCGAACTCTCTCCAACGGTAGTCAGACCATTGTCAACAGTGGTGGAACCACCGGCAATTTCCAGCGAACCCACGCTTACACTGCCCAGTGCATTATTAGTGCCGCTCAGCGTCAGCGTGTAGCCGGTCAGGCTGATGGAGCCGGCGCTGTTCAGGTTGGCAGCTACGCTCTGGTTGCGGGCTGCCAGCGTGTGGCTATTGCTGCCCAGGGCCACCTTGGAGCCGCTCACACCCAGAGTATCGAGCTCCAGTGCGGAAGTATCGCCGGTGGTGTTCACTGTGCCGCTCCAGTCGGAGCCTACGCTCACGCCAGTACCCAGCGTATTCGCGCCATTGGTCATGGTGTAGGAACCGCCGCCGCTCAGCGTCACATCAGCCGCACTGGCATCCAGCTGGCTGGCATTCAGAGCAGAGCCATTTGCAATTTCCACGGCAGAAGCCACGTGACTCTGCAAGGTGAGGCCAGTATTCGTATCCACTACCAGCTTGCCGCCGTTCAGGGCAAGCGTTGTGGTGTCAGTGGTGAAAACGTCGTCTGCGTTGTCAAGGCTCACTTCAGAACCTTCATTCACCCAATAGGTGGAGAAATCTTTCTCCTGGAAGGCAAGAACCTTACCACCTGCATATTCTGCATCGCGGCCATCCGTCAACTGCCAGTCAGCCGTATTGTCGGCAGTCGCACCTGTTACCACGGTGTAGATATCCTGAATCGTGCGGAAACCGCTGCCACCGGTAGTACCAGGCTCACCGGCTGCATTAGAGCCAGAATACCAGTTTTCATTCTCCGGAGAAGCGCCCAGCAGCGAGGTATCCAACGTCATGTTTCCGGCAAAGGAGAGTGTGCCGCTGTTGTTCAGCACAGCCCCCAGGGTGACATCGCTCAGCGCCACGGTGCCGCTTGTTGAGATAGCGGCACCAGCGGTCATTTCCTGCAACGTGCCACCGGTCACACTCACTGTGCCGGAGATGCTATCCGTAGTCAGGCCGTTTGCAATGGAGATAGAACCACCGTTGGTGGAGACCAGCGAGCCTGTAGTCAGCCCGTTGGAAATTGCGGTGGAACCGCCGGTAATTTCCAGCGAACCCACATTCAGGCTGCCCAGTGTGTTCGTGCCGCTCAGCGTCAACTTGTTGCCGGTCAGGCTGATGGAGCCGGTGCTGGTTATATTGGCTGCCACCTCCTGGTCTCGGGCTGCCAGCGTGTGGCTATTGCTGCCCAGGGCCACCGTGGAGCCGCTCACACCCAGCTTATCCAGCTCCAGAGCGGAAGTATCGCCGGTGGTGTTCACTGTGCCGCTCCAGCCATCGCCTACGCTCACTCCAGTACCCAGTGTATTCGCGCCATTGGTCATGGTGTAGGAACCGCCGCCGCTCAGCGTCACATCAGCCACACTGGCGTCCAGCTGGCTGGCATTCAGGTTCACACTGTCGCAGATTTCCACGCTGCCTGCCTGTTTGGCTACGATTTCCATCGTGTCGTTAAGCAGCTCTTCGGCCAGAACCAGATTACCGCCATTGAGAACCAGCCCCGTGGCATATATGTTATTCACATTGGTGAATTTGGCATCAGACTGGTTGTAGGTGATGGTATCCCCGGTATTGATGTAGAACTCAGTACCCACGCTGTCCTTGCTGACAACGTGCAGCTTGCCGGTGGCTTCGTCGAAGGTGAAGCTGCCGTTGGTTACGCCATCCACACTCCAGCTGGCGCCAGTGTCATCGGCTGCGGTGCCGGTGACTACCTGAATCTGCATGCCATCCGTGGACAGGAAGCCGGAGGTCGTCTTTGTTGACGAGCTGCCCTGCTGATAGTACTCGTTGCTATTGAGAACATCCTCGGCAGCAAAAGTTGAAGTATCGACGGTGATATTGCCGTCCAGCACCAGTGTGCCGCCGTTCGTAATCTTGCCGCCCAGCGTGCTGTCACCGTTAATGTCCAGAGTAGCGCCTGTTGCTACCGAGCTGTCACCACCGGTGGTCAGACCGTTGGAAATTTCGGTGGATTCACCGGCAATTTCCAACGAGCCCACATTCAGGCTGCCCAGCGAGTTCGTGCCGCTCAGCGTCAGCTTGTTGCCGGTCAGGCTGATGGAGCCGGTGCTTGTCAGATCGGCTGTCACTTCCTGGTCCTGGGCCAGCAGTGTGTGGTCTTCATCGCCCAGGTCCAGCGAGGTGCTTCCCTGTGCCAGCAGCCCCAGATTCATGTTGGTGGTATTGCCGGAGGTCTGCAGCGTGCCGCTCCAGTCTGAGCCAAGCACAACATTCGCGTCCAGTGTTGTGATTCCGTCTGCCAGGATATAAGTACCCTTGCCGGTCAGCGTCACAGGGGCGGATTCAACATTCAGTTGACTGGCATTCAGATTCACTCCTTCGCCGATTTCTACGAAACCTGCCTGTTCGGCCCTTATTACCATCGTATTGTTGAGCAGCTCTGTGGAAAGAGTCAACGCACCGCCATTAAGTACCAGCTCCGTTGCATGCAAACCGTTGATATTCTCAAACATTGCAGCATTCTTGTCGTAGGTGATGGTATCCCCGGTGTTGATGTAGAATAGCGTGACCACACTATCTTTGTCCACCACATGCAGCTTACCGGTGGAATCGAAGGTATAGCCGCCGTTGGTTATACTGTCCACTTTCCAGATGGCATCAGACGCATTAGCAGCATTGCCTTCAACCACCTGAATCTCCATGCCTTTCGTAGACATGAAGCCGGAGGTCATGCTCTTTGCCGAGCTGCCCTGCTGGTAGTGCGGGGCGGTGGAGCTAACAACGCCATCGAAAGCATTCGTGTCGATAGTGATATTGCCGCCCAGATTCAGTGTTCCGTTGTTGACAATCTGTCCCTTTAGTTTAGTATTGCCACCCAGGGTCAAGGTCACACCGCTGTCCACCGTGGTGGTGCCGCCCAGCACCAGTGTTCCGTTGTTGACAATCTGTCCCTTTAGTTTAGTATTACCACCCAGGGTCAGGGTCACACCGTTCTTCACCGTAGTAGTGCCGTTCAGCTCGGTGTTCTTCCAGCCGGTGGTATCGAGGTCGCTGCTCACGGTGGTGTCACCGACGGTCTTCACCGTGCCCCACCAGAGGTCCTCGGCCAGTTTTACTCCGGTACCCAGTGTAAGCTCCACGATGCCATCCACTACCTTGTCGATGATATAGGTACCCCCATCTGCTGCCTGTAGGGTGACAAACTCTGCGCCGTCCAGCGATATCTGCGATGACTTAAGCTGCCCTGCTTCATCCTTCAGACACACCCATGAATTGTTGTTCTTCGAGACAATGGACTGAGTATCCAGCAAGGTCTCGCCCAGTTGTAAATGCCCACCTTCCAGGCTGAAGATAGTAGTAGCCTGAGCCAGTGACTGAGTATAGTTCACATCGCCATTCTTGACATAATACACGGATTTATCCTCGATGCCAGCCACGATAACCATGCCATCTTCGTATGTAGCCGAGTCAGTTCCCACTTTCCATGTGGCGGTTCCCGTAGCAGCGTTGCCGGTCAGTACGGTATAGGTGGTGTCCGTTATCTTGTAACCGTTGTTACCGGCAGAATAGCGTTCACGTGTCCCGGAAGTCAATGCAGTAGAATCCACATTGATGGTGCCGCCCAGATTCAGTGTGCCGCTGTTGTTCAGCACAGCCCCCAGCGTGACATTGCTCAGCGACACTGAGCCGCTCGTTGAGATAGCCGAACCAGCGGTCATTTCCTGCAACGTGCCACCGGTCACACTCACTGTGCCAGAGATGCTATCCGTAGTCAGACCGTTGGAAATTGCGGTGGAACCTCCGGTAATTTCCAGAGAACCCACGCTCACGCTGCCCAGTGAGTTAGTGCCGCTCAGCGTCAGCTTGTTGCCGGTCAGGCTGATGGAGCCGGTGCTGGTCAGGTTGGCTGCTACGCTCTGGTCGCGGGCTGCCAGCGTGTGGCTATTGCTGCCCAGTTCCACCTTGGAGTCGCTCACACCCAGAGTATCGAGCGCCAGTGCGGAAGTGTTGCCGGTGGTGTTCACTGTGCCGCTCCAGTCGGAGCCTACGCTCACGCCAGTACCCAGCGTATTAGCGCCATTGGCCATGGTGTAGGAACCGCCGCCGCTCAGCACTACGGAGCCGCTACCCTCAACCGTCACCTGGTTGGACTTGAGTTCCGTGCCGCTCAGAATCTTCACGCTGCTGGATGCCGTTTTCGCAACGATGCCCTGGCTATTCTCAAGCTTCTTGCCAAGTTCGAGACTACCGCCCTCCAGGCTGAACTTCGTGGATGCCGTTTCCAGATTCGCTACTCCCGTGCCGTAGTTCACTACGCCATTCTTAACATAGTAAACGGAGTTATCCCTCCCACTCACGGTGACCTTGCCATTGGCATAGGAAGCCGTCGCAGAGTCTACGAGCCAGGTACAGTTAGTAATGCCGGTTATGGCGCCGGTGCCAGTAAGCACTGTATAAGAGGTTCCTTGCCGGTAGCCATTGCTGCCTGCAGTGTAGGCGTACTCACCTTGCAAACGGGAGCTCACAATGTTCATGGTGCAACTACCATCAAATATCAAGGAGCCATTGTTTTCAATGATACCGCCGATGTTCCATTTTGTGCCAGGGTTCAGTTCAATTATTGCATCTTTTGCCACGGTAACCTTGCCGTTGCTGGTCAGTGTGCAGGCGTTGGCCTGATTAGAGTGTGTAACGTAGACCTCCTTGACAAAAGTAGTGTTACCATTCAGCGTTATGGTGTTGTTATTATAGAAATACACGTTGTTCTGAAATATCAGGTCGCGATTCGACACCATGGTGCTACCTGGATTCAAATATATAGAAGAATTAATGGATAATGCGCTGTTGGCAGCCTCTATCTGCAATGTACTGTTCGTTTTATTATCAAAGTCACCTATGTTCAGATATGTGGTGAGTTCGTTTACTGCACTCGTAATCGTCGCTGTTGCTGCTGAATCTGTGCCAATGGCTAGCTGATAATTCAGCCCAGCCGTCTCGTTCATATTACTGTCAATCGTCAGCTGGCCTTCTGTTATATAGATGAGGCACGTTACAGAATCATTTGTATTGATTCCGAATTTTGGGGAAATGAAAGAAGTTGTCAATCCGGTGGCTCCGGCACCCTCTAAGTGGAATATATCACCGACAAATAGATCATCACCTTGCTTGATAATAATGCCGCCATCGCGTACATTATTAAGTAATTGATACAAGTCACCACGTGTTCTTAATGAGCAATCACCTGCGGTTATGTTAATTGTAGCATTTTCTTCTACAAAAAGCTCCCCTGCGTAGAAAGCCAAATGTGCAATGTCCTTAACCTTAATGGTGAGATTTAATGTATGCCCGTTTTTTACGTATACTTCAGTTGCAGTGAAGTTCCGTAGAGCACCCTCGGCTTGAAGGGTAACTGAGTTCTTGCCGGTAGTCACTATTCCATATGATTTGTTGGAATCGATCACATAGGTGTCTTTGATCAAGGTAAGGTTATCAAGTCCAGCAGCTGCGGCGGAGAAGGACGCCAGAGTGGCGGTGGCGAGAGTGGTGGTGACCACGGCGGGGCTCAGCAGGGCAATAAGGGCCAGCAGCGAGCGACGAAGCATAACAGGCAGATGCAGTTTCATGATGAAGAATAGCATTAAAATGAAAAACGGATATGGAGACAATCTCCCAGCCCCATAGCATACAGGATTACCAAAGATGACCCCGGGCAGGCTCTTTCTTTATCAATAGCTTATCGCGAAGTCGCATCCGTAAAAGCAGGATTCCCGGAGCTTATTCTACTCCCGACCCCGCCTTGCAAATGGTAGAAACATAGTCAGCCATGCATTTTGGGTTTGACTCCAGCATTGGTAAGGAAGGAACCCACTTGTCCGATATGAAGAAAAACCGAATTTCACACACGCTGTTGGCTCCGATTCCGCCACAAGGTGGCTTTAGCATGACGAGTGAAGAATTGGCAGCATTGGAGCTGCTGAAAAGCACAGGCTTGCCTATATTGGAAGCTGCTCAGGTTGCCTGCGCTGCGATGCGGGCTGCCGATGGCAGCATGGATAAGGCGTTAAGAGCTATTCAATTAGGGGCGGATGAGCTTGTAAAGAGAGAACATACCGTGTCCCTGAGCGTGGCCGCATGGGCAAGCGTGGATGCCCGCAAGGGCCTGCGTCCGACCTCGCGCCGCGACCTCCGCCACTTTGTGCGCCGCATCCTGCGCGTGGAAGGTGCGGCGGATATGCCGCTGCGCTCCATGAGTACGGCGGATTGCAAGCGGATTCTGGCCGCCGCCTTCGGTACCAGCCCCAGCAGCTACCGCAAGGGCCGTGTGATTCTCAGCAGCGTGTTCAGCTACGGCATCCGTCAGGAATGGGCAGACAGTAACCCGGTGACGCGTATCGAGGTGCCAGCCGTGCAGGAAAAGCACATTGAGCCGCTGACGCCGGAGGAAGTGGAAAAGCTGCAAGTCACTGCCAGCCGACCGGAGTTCCGGGATATGCGCTTCTCGCTGAGCCTGATGCTCTACGGCGGCATCCGCCCCACCGAGGTGAGCCGCCTCGAAGATGGGGATATCAACTGGGCCGAGGGGCATGTCATCATACGCCCCCGCGCCAGCAAGACGGGCGGCGGGCGTGCTGTCCCCCTGCGTGGCGTGAGGGCCATCCGCAAGCGCGAGAGGTTCATCCCCCGCAACTGGAAGCGCAGATGGCAGGCATTGCGCCGTGCCGCCGGGTTCCGCCACTGGGTGCCGGATGTCTGCCGCCACTCCTTCGCCACGTACCATGCCGCCATGTTCCGGAATCTGCCGGAGCTGCAGCTGGAGATGGGCCACCGCGACACATCGCTTCTGCGCTCGCGCTACATGGTACCCGCCAGTAGGAAAGACGCGGAGTTGTTCTGGAAAGCCTGTCGGTGAATAATAGTAAGCCCGTCTTCGCCGGAAATTAGTCAATTTCCGGCTACGCCGAGGCGACTCTCCCTCCGAAACTCCGGGGAGTCGCCGCAAGGATGCCGAAGCCTTCTGGCAAGGGGCCAAATGAAGTACGATTTACGAGTTTGCAGAGGTTCGAATGACGAAGTGGGAAGTACGCAGTTTAGAAGTCAGGCGGGCGTTAGCCCGCGGAATTTTGAGCCCGAAGGGCGGCAGCTGGTAGCCCAGGGTGCAGCCGCGTCAGCGGCGGCCTGCGAGGGCGTAGCAAGCGAGCGAAGCGAGACGCGAAGCACCGAACCCTGGGTTAGCTAAATAAATTAACCGAACCCCGGAGCGTAGCGGAGTGGGTGGCAGCCTGTCACGGCGTAGGGTGTCAACCCGGAGACGGAAGGCTATGGCTTAATATATTAGCCGCGATTTCTGCCACCCGCTCACTTCGTTCGGGGTTCGTTTTG